>JACQGS010000121.1 GCA_016199405.1 Chloroflexota bacterium
AAATTACACGAAATGGCAGCGAATTTGTGAAATTCGTGTAATTCGTGGCAAAGATTCCCGTTCATTCTGGTAGAGCCGTTTTTCCTTAGGGCGCGTTCAGCGCCAAGCCCGGACTTTCGACATTCGTCGTCGCGCTCAAGCCGAGCGATGCCGCGGACAGCACCGTCGTCCAATCGTTCTCGTTCAGAGCGCGCGAAAAATCGGCATGCACCGCGCGGCGGATGACCGCGACGCCGCGTTGTTGAACGTGCGCGTACGTCCAGTATCGCGCGGAGACGTTGTCGAAATGCCCCGCCGGAATGCCACCGGTGTTGTTCGATAAAAAGCCAAGCGGCAAGCCGGTTATTTGCGTGTACGTGCCGCGTAATTCGGTCGCGCTCCAAACCGCAATACTCGGACCGTGCGAGAGGTAGAGATAATAGCGCGTGCCGTCGAAGAAAATGTCGGGGTCAGAGGCAGAGCGCAAATTGCCGGAAAGCGTTACGCTCGCGCGGTCGCCGGCATCCACCGCAAAGCGCGTGCCGTCGCTCCCTTCGACTTCGGTCGCGGAACCGAAACGCTTGAGACAAGACGTTTCGCCCGGCAAGCAGCCGGCGGGATCGCCGCCGATTTGCCCGTACAAAAAGAAAAGCACAATGCGCCCTTTGTCGTCCAGCGTGGGCGACGGGTCAACAAACATTTCACCGCCGCTCACGGCGACATTCGTGGCGGCTTCGAGCGTTTGAGTTTCTAAATTGTAACGCGTCACGCGTCCCGGATTGTAAACATACAGCTTGTTCCCGCGCCGAATCACATCCGGCACCGAGCCGATGAACGGCGTCCAGTTCGGAACGATTTTCCACGCCGCGCCGTCGTTGCTCTGCGCGAGATAGGTGCGATGATTGCGCGGGTCTTGGCATTGCGTCGCCGCGTTATCGCACGCGTGAAATGCCATCAAGTACTTGTCGGTGACCGAAAGTGAGATTTGAACGCCGGACGCGGCGGTTGGGGAAACGCGCGGCGGGATGGTCGCCGGCGCGGGTGAAGCCGGCGCGGGCGCGCGCGTTGGTGCTTGCGCGGTCACTTGCGCGATGACCGTTTGCGCGGCAGATGTTTGAATCGGGCGCGGGTCCGGCGTCGCGGGCGCGGCGCACGCGGCGAGGATCCAAAGCGTGATGAAGACAAAGTATCGTTTCAGAATCATGGTCATGGCTTTACTCTCACACGCACACGCGAAGCGTCACATACTTGTTTCTTGGGGATTGCTTCGCGGAGTTTATCCCGAGCGCAGCCGAAGGACTCGCAATGACGCGCGAACTTTACGCCTCAAACTCGGGCCAATCGAGCATTTGAATCTCAACCTCTGAGCCGGCGCGGATGAACGTCAAATCCTCCGGCATCACGAGCAAGCCATTCGCTTTCGAGATCGAAGTGAGAATGCCCGAGCCCTGCTCGCCGGTCGTACGCGCAACATACTCGCCGTTTTTCTTTTCGACGATGACGCGGATAAAGTTGCGGCGGTCGGCGGAATTCGTCGCGTCTTCCAAGAGTTGCGCGGTCACGGACGGGCGCGTGAACTTATTTTTGCCGAGCATCGTGAGGATCGCCGGGCGCGCGAAAATTTCAAACGAAACAATCGAACTGACCGGATTTCCCGGCAAGCCCAGAATCGGCACTGGTTTTTTGCCGCGCAGAACGCCGAACGCGAGCGGCTTGCCCGGCTTCATTTTGACTTGCCAAAAATGCATTTCGCCTTCCGCGCCGAGCACATCTTTGACGATATCGTAATCGCCCACCGAAACACCCGCGCTCGTCAGAAACAAATCCACATCCGCGTCCAACCCCGCGCGAATTTTCGCAGTCAGATCGGCGATATTATCGCGCGCGATGCCGAGTTGAATGGGAATGCCGCCGGCTTTAAGAACTGCGGCGGCGTTTGAATATTCGTTCGAGTTGCGAATTTTTCCCGGCGCCAGCGGCTCATCAGCGCTAACCAATTCATCGCCGGTCGCGAGGATCGCCACGCGCGGGCGGCGATGGACGGCGACCTGCTTTTTCCCCACCGTCGCCAGCACGCCGATTGCCGGCGCGCGCAAAACCGTGCCTCGACTCAAAACCAGATTGCCCTTTCGCATATCTTCGCCGGCGGCGCGCGTGTTATCGCCGCGCTGCATCGCTTTTAGGATTTCAACGCTTTCGCGTCTTTTCGCGTCCTCGCGCGTCCCTTTCGCGTCCACTCCTTCCGACGTTTCTTCAAACCGCACGACCGCATCCGCGCCCTCCGGCAACGGCGCGCCGGTCATGATCCGCATCGCCGTGCCCGGTTCCACGCGATTCTGCGCGACATAGCCCGCCGCGATATTGCCTATGACGCGCAGCGTCACCGGTTTTTCGCGCGACGCGCTCGCGATGTCTTGGGCGCGCACCGCGTAGCCGTCCATCGCGGAATTGTTGAACGGCGGCACGTCGAGATCGGAAATGATATCCTCCGCCAACACGCGGTCGAGCGCGGACAGCAGATCGACGCGCTCGGCTTCGAGGGGATGAAAGTGTTTGAGAATGTACGCGCGGGCTTCTTCGACGCTGATCATATAACTTTTAATCCTCTACCTCCACATTTTCTTTGGCGGTGACCTTCGCGGGTACTGTCGCGCCATCTACCACCACGCGCTCCATCCCATGATAGACCTGCATCGTGCCGCCGCGCGCATAGCCGATTATAGTCATATTCCACGCGCGTGCGAGTTCGAGTGCGAGTTGCGTCGGCGAGGTCCGCGAGACGATGATCGGCACTTGCATCTTCGCGGCTTTGGTAATCATCTCGGACGAGATGCGCCCGGTCGCGATCAAGATCGTATCGCGCGTATCAATGCCGCGCAATAGGCATTCGCCGCGAATTTTATCCAGCGTGTTATGCCGCCCGATGTCTTCTTGCAACGACACGAGCCGCGCGCCGTCTCCGAGCGCAGAGGTATGCACCCCGCGCGATTCGCGATAGAGCGTCGCGCGCGCGTTCAACTCACGCATCATCGCAAAAATTTGCGCGGCGTGAACCGTGCGGTCGGATTGTGAACGCGGCTGGTCTTTCGACAGATCGTCGAACGTGACGCCGCCGCCGCAGCCGCTCGTCAAAATCCGGCGCGCCGGCATTTTGAATGCGCGCGTCAGCCGCACCTCGATCGAGCCGACGCCGTCTTCGCAAACCGCCATCGCGCGTTCTTCGTCAACGCCGAGCGCGGGGATGAACCAGTACGCGTGATCGCTGGCGTGGTTGACGCGGATCGAGCCGATGTCCGCGAGCGATTCAATCAGATTTTCGGACGCGAGAAATCCAATCGCGAGAAAATGCAAATTGCGCGCCGTCGCCATGAACGT
The DNA here is from genome assembly GCA_016199405.1 of Chloroflexota bacterium. Lineage (GTDB taxonomy): Bacteria > Chloroflexota > Anaerolineae > UBA4142 > UBA4142 > JACQGS01. The sequence continues at coordinate 3,355 of JACQGS010000121.1, forward strand.
CACGATTTCTTGCCCATTGACGTACATCACCCACCGGCTCTCGCCGATGATACTGCCTTGCACCGGCTCGGCGCTGGTTGCGGTGACGCGGTAGTAGATGGTCGCGGCTTTGTCTTCGAACATCACAATGTCTTCAAACGGCAAGAACAGAAACACCTGCTGTCCAACACGCGTGCGGACGGCAGGTGCTTTATCTCCTTGTTGTCACTCCACTCGACATCATTCCGGCGTCATCAGGCATGTCCGTCCACTTGGACCATCAAGTAGAACCTTGAAGCGACGTAAAAAGGCTCTGCCGATCAAAAAGCGGGTGTTCCCGGCAAATGTCTGCACAACAACGCGATACTCCTCGCCGGTCTTGGGGATGATTACACCCGCGTGCGCTTCAAGGAGATGGATCACCTGTCCCGTCACTGTGGTTGCTTGAGCGGGCTGCGGCAAACGCCAATGCCTCAGATTGAGAGTCTCGAACAAATCATAGGGGACGAGAAGTTCTCCACTATAGCCCGTGTCCAACTGCACCAATTCCTCTGTCTCCCCACGCGGTTGGCTAGACGGGTTCTTGACCAGAATGCCGATTGCGAGACGATCGGGTGTAGCCCAACAGATCAGGCGAATGTCATCTGCCATCCCAATTCGACCTCACTGGGGCGCGTTGCACCGACCTGCATTACAATTCGATCGCGAGCGGTTGGGGCAAATTCATTCACCTGTTCCAACGAATCGCCAATGCCCTGCAACACACCATCTGCGATGACGACCCACTTGCCCCAATGCTGGCGTTCCAGTTCGGCGCGTAACTGCTCATACGCCCGGTCATTCGCCTCGCGTTCGGCGTCCATTAGATTTAGGCGGTGTTGGGCAAGCCAGAGTTCAATCGCTTCAATCAAGGCACGCGAGACGCTCTCGCCGCCATAAAGTCGCCGGGCAGTGCGCTCGAACTCTTCTTGCAAGCGCTTGGGAAAATCCGTTATCAGCATTCTCCACCTCCAAATGGCAGAAACGCTTCGATGCCGCGATCACAGTATAGCACAAAAATCAAAATTAGAAATCGCGTGACCCCTATTTCGCGCCCAACGACCTTGCCAACCCTAAATCCTCCGGCGTATTCATATTGAAGAACGACCAATGCTCTGGATCGAAGCGATCCACTTCGCCCGGCTCGACGATTCGCACGCGCACGTCCGCGTGAAACCCAATCATTCGCAAATCGTCCGCTTGCAAGCGCGCCTCGATGGATGCGAGACATTTCTTGGAATAAATCGCGTGCAGTGGATGCAAATTACTTTCTTTCGCAATGGGCTGATCGCCGTGCGGAATTTTCGCCGCGTCTTTTTCGCTGCGCGCGCCGCGCGGCGTTTTGCCGGACGGGTCGGGCGCGCGCGGAATGACGACATCGAACTGCGGCGCGAGCGAAATCAGAAAGCACAAGAGATCGGCGTTGAGGAACGGCATATCGCAGGCGACGGCAAGCGCATACGGTTCACGCGCGGCTTGCAAGCCGGAAAATATTCCGCCGAGCGAGCCCTTGCCGGGATAAGCATCGGCGACGACGCGCGCGCTGAATCGCGCATACGCGTCCGGATCATTGGCGACGATGATCGTTTCTGCGCACAACGGCTGGACGCATGCGAGCACATGTTGAATGAGCGGCGCGCCGGCGAATTCGATGAATGCCTTGTCGCGTCCCATTCGGCGGCTCTGCCCGCCGGCGAGGATGATCGCGCTGACGCGCGGTAGATTTTCCATGTTAGTTGAGAACTCGCAGCGCCGGATCGTTCATGATTCTCCGCGCCGGCGCGGGCTTTGCGAGCGGCGGCAATTGATCGACGCGCGCTTGGACGCGCGCGGAAATTTCCAGAAACGCTTTGCCCGCCGGCGACCCGGCATTTGCGATCACGACCGGCTTGCCGGCATCGCCGCCAGCGCGTGCGTTTTCATCGAGCGGAATATCGCCGAGGAAATCGATCTGCAGTTTTTCACTCAGCCGCTTGCCGCCGCCGGTCGAAAATATTTCGTGCCGCTTGCCGCATTCGTCGCAAATAAAATAACTCATATTCTCGATCACGCCAAGAATCGGCACTTGCATCTGCCGAAACATTTCCATTCCCTTCACCACATCCGCGAGCGCGACGGCTTGCGGCGTCGTCACGAGAACCGCGCCGCTCAATTGAATGGATTGAATCAGCGACAACTGCGCGTCGCCGGTGCCCGGCGGCAAATCGACAAACAAATAATCCAATTCGCCCCACACCACATCCGTCAAAAATTGCCGCAACGCTTGCGACAACATCGGTCCGCGCCAAATCACCGGCGTTTCCGCCGGCACGAGAAAACCCATCGACATCAATTTCACGCCATGCGCGATCAGCGGAATGATCCGCTCGCCAAATGCCATCGGCTGTTCGTTGATGCCCATCATCAACGGAATGTTCGGACCGTGCACGTCCGCATCGAGCAAGCCGACGCGTGCGCCCTCGCGCGCAAGCGCGCACGCGAGGTTCACCGCGACCGTTGATTTGCCGACGCCGCCTTTGCCCGACGCGATCGCGATGATGTATTTCGCTTCGAGATTCTCGATCGAGTCCAGCGATTGTGTGCGCGGCAGCGCACGCGCTTGCCAATTGATTTTGATCTCGCGAATGCCGCCGATGGATTGAAGCGCGGCGTTGATTTGGCGTTCGAGCGGGGCGCGGATCGGCGCGCCGACTTCATCCAGCAAAATCGTGAAAGAGATTTTGCCGTTCGTCACCGTGAGGTCTTGCACCATTTTTAATTGCACAATATCGCGCCCGCGTTCCGGATGCGCCACGCGCGCGAGCGCGGCAAGAATTTGCGCGGTATCGAGCGGAGGAATTTTCTTGAAAGGGTTGAACATATTCGGGGTAGAAGCCCAGCCGCGCTGGGCGTTCACGCTCAGGTCGCGTCATTGCGAGACAACGGGTTGTGTCGTCGAAGCAATCCCCTAATCACACTTGGAGTTTGGAGATTGCTTCGCACAAAACGCTCGCAATGACGTTCGACTTCTTACTCCACGACTACTGGCACTATCTCTTCAAATTCGCGGATCGCTTGCCGCGCATAGCCGTGATCTTGCGCGCTATAATCGAGCAGCAACGTCTCCAAGTCCACGACCGCAAGCATTTCCGTCGGCGTCGGCGAAAACGCGGCGACATTTTTGATATAGCCCTTGCAATGATCGCACGCCTGCGCGTGCATTCGGTCGCGCTGCGCTTCCACGTACAGAAAATTCAGCTCGCGGCTGCGTCCGCAATACACGCAGCGCATCCGTTCGTAAAACCAATCCGCGCCGCATTGCCCACAGCGCAAATGCCGCGCTTGGTCGTTGCCTTGCAGTTCGCCGAACACCGGCACCGCGCCGCAAATAAAGCAATACGATTTTCGCCATTCATCCGCGCGGACGATGTCGGACAATTGCCGGTGCCATGCGCGCAATGCCGGCTTGAACGTATTTTGCGCGAGCGTCCAGAGCAAATTGGAATCGAGATGCAGGGATTGCGCGATGGCGTTCACTGCTTCGGTATCGCCCGCGACGATTGCCGCCAGAAGCCCGCGCCAATCCATTTTATTCTGCTCGACCGCCGCGCGAATTTCGCGCGCCGCCGGCTGTCCTTTTTCTGCCGCGCGCGCGAGCGCGAGCATCAGCGCGCGCGCCGCAGCGTGATCGAATTCAAGCGGCTCGTTATGCAACAGCGGAATGCCGGCGTTCAGTTTTTCTTGCGCCGCTTCGCGCGATAAATTGAGCGGTGCGGCGGCAAGATCGGCGTGATTGATGAGCGGAAGAATCACGCGATAGTAATCCGCGATTGCCTGCATTGCCGGCTGTGCCTGCGCGAGCGCGCCCAAGCGTTGCGTGAGCGGATCGGTCGTTTTATTTTGCTTTGCCATTCAATTCCACCATTCGCGAGCGGCTATTCGCCATCTGCCTTCTTTCGCATCCCCTTGAACAATTCGTACGTCGCACGCGCTTCATCGCCGCCGAACGCGATCAGCCGATCAATTTCGTCGCGCAAATGCTCCAGCATCCCGTACAGCATCGCGGTATTCATCGCGTCCGTTTCGAGCCAAGGATTTCGCGCAGCGTCGCGCGCATCGCCGAGCCAATCGGCAAAACGCTCCATCGTTTTCATCGCATCTTCGATGGTATCATCGCGCCCTTTGCGCCGCTTGCCGACGAGAATAGATTTATCTTCAAAGATTTCAATTTCGGGCATAGGTGAATACCTCTTACCTGACCGCGACTTTTCCCTTTGCGGTTTTAGGCATGGTCGCAATCAACGCGCGGAGAACGCGGTTGACCGTTTCAGGTTTGTTGAAAACTTGAGAGACATCGGGGTCGAGGATGACAATGAGGCGCTCCTTTTTTTGCGCAGCAAAACGATTCGGACGCGCCTTGCCATAGTCGAACCGGTATTCTTTACGCATCTCGTCTGTTACGCGGGTTGTACGAGTAGATATTTTCTTCATAGTCTTTGCGCTCCATTCTAGTTGGTTTTCGTGCGCTGAAAATCCGAATGATGTTCTCCGCAAGTTCGGTAAAGAACACAAGCAATAATCGTCTTTGAGTCGAGTGTCCAATGATGACTTCGCGGTCTTCTTCTATTGAATGGTCCTCATCGGGGAAGAGGACTGCTAGCGGGTCATCGAAAATCGTGCTTGCCTCGTCAAAACTCACCTTATGGTCTTTCAGGTTGGTCGCCGCTTTCTCTCTGTCCCACACAAATTTCATCTGATTCGTCCTTGCAATATGACACGCGGAATGATTCGTATTTCTGATGGTGGCGGCGAGCCGCGCTCACTTGAAAGAAGTACTGCTTAGAACGCTACTGCCCGCCGCCGCGCCACGCCGAAATGCCAACAACCTTCACTCTAACCAATCCGCGATGCCAGAACGCACGCGTGACGTGGTCAGCGGGTGTCTGTTAGCCATTCGTGCGTTCTTGGACTATCGTTGGCGTTCCAAACGCTTCTGCGCTCTCAATACCGCCGGGCTTGATGACTTGGGTAGAAAGTAGTTTGCGAATTGTTAGACCTACGTCAACTAGAGCGTAGATTTGACCAGAAGGGATATTGAATCCTGCGCGATGAATTACTTGATTGCGTACCTGCCAAAATTCGCGGAATAATGAGACAACTTCCTGGGACACCAGTCCTCTCTCCGCAAGCTCCAAGACTTGGTGACTTGCAGACGCTTGCTGCGAGATTCCATGTTCTCTCGCAAGTCGTCGGGCTGCTTCTTCTATCTCAATTGCCACCAACAGTAGAACCGCGCGCGGGTCTGTTCCTGCCTCGGCTATGCGCTCAGCAACGTCTGGCGTTATTCCTTCCACCCGACGTTGCTGTCCTGATGATACTTGCGATTCTGCTTCCTCTACTTTTTCCGCTTTTTCACCGAGTCGCTCCACCTTTTCCACTAACTCAAATTCCAAAAGTCCGAATCGAAACTTGCGGATGTACGCTGCAACCTTCTCGATATCAGACCAGAGAATAGCAAGGCAAATGATACCGAAAAGGGCTAACGAGATTTCATCAAGCCGCAAGTTTGGTAAGAGTGCACGTACGACAATGAAAGCGAGTGCAAGAGTTGCTACCGCGAATCTTTTCATATGTCACCTGTGGATTTGCGACTTGGAATGTCACGCTCGAATTGCAAGAGCATGACAGCTAAATTAGTGGTTTCCCGCACTCAAGGTTTGCAATCCACGCTTTGCTTTCGTTGCCTCTCACGCGCGCGCATTATACCGCGCCTGCAAATTCATTTCAACTACAAAAAGCAAGGGAATCCAGAACGCACGCTCCAGATTCCCTTTGATTTTTCCTCTTCTCGATTGTTAGGGGCAGAGCGTTCCTCACGCGTCTGCCCCTACAACTTACTTTACTGCTTGCCGAAGTGCGACGCATTTCTAAAATGCGTCGCACCTTTCTCACCACTCACGTATTGCCGGCTTGCACGATGCTGATGCGCAGCAGCGCGCCGCCGAGCAAAACGAGAATCGCCGTGATGAGCACGAGCGTACTCGCCGACATTCCGGAACGACTGCCGTACCAGTTCAACCCAAGTGGAACGAGCACGCCGAGTAAAACTGCGCCGCCCCAAAACATCAACGCGTACGCGCCGCTGACTAACGGCGCGGCGAATTGACCGGCAACGAGAACGATGCCCACGATGAGCAACAACTCGAGGAACATCACGAGCCGATCAAAATTCTCCAACTGCTCAAACGCTTCGCCGGAAGCCATCTTGCGAATCGCCATGACCAGCGCGATGGCTGCCGCGCCGGACGACGCGCCCGATGCGATGAACAGCGTGCCAAGGAGCGGATCCGTCGCCGCCCAAAATGGACGCGCCGTCAAATTCAGCAACACGCCGGTGTAACCCGCGATGAAAAACCCGGCAACTGAACCGACGATCGCATACAACTTGCGCGGGATGCGGTTGTACAGATTGGAGAACGGCGCGAACTTGAGCTTGCCGTCCGCGATCAGATTGTCCACGAACGAAAGAAACGACATGCCGCCGAAAATCAGCAACGCCCACGATCCGAACGACACGGGCGATAGCCAATTCACGGTGGTGAACAGATTGAAGAAACGCGTCGGCTGACCCAAATCGCCGATCAAAAAGATCGGACACAAGAGAGCCAGCGGAAACGCGACATAGTACGCAACCTTGCTGATCTCGCGATGTTTTTCCGCGCCGACGAACTCCAACAGCGAGCCGATAAAGTACGCGCCCGCCGCCGTTCCGCCGACAAAAAAGTACATCGCGATATAGTACCATTCCCAGCCCGGCGCTTGCGATTCGGGACTCATTGTTTCACCTCCGCATTCGCGCGCGCACCGCGTTCACGGAACGCGAACAGCGCGGCAAGTCCGGTGATTACCGCGCCAACTGCCGTAAAGCCCGTCGAGAGCAGCAAACGACGTTGCGGTACGACCGGATTTTCCGGTTGACCGTACACCGACGGCTTGTCGAGCAAGAGATAGAATACGTTCAGCCCGCCGGCTTCGTTGTAGCCGTAGATGTTCGCCTTCGCTTGCCCCAACGTTTTGAGTTGTGCGAGCCGCGCATCGGCTTTCTTGCGTAGATCGCCGGTGTCGCCGAACAGGATCGAGCCGGTCGGACACGCTTTCGCGCACGCGGTGCCGAGTCCGTTGTGAATGCGATCGTCGCACAGCGTGCATTTGTGAACCGTCTTGGTCTTTTCATTGAACGAGATCACACCGAACGGACACGCCGGAATGCAGTACTTGCAGCCGATGCAAACTTCTTGCTGCACGAACACATTGCCGGTATCCGCGCGGCGCACGATCGCGCTCACGGGACACGCGTTCAAACAGCCCGCGTCGTTGCAGTGCTTGCACGAATCGCTCATGAACAACCAGCGTCCGCCTTCGCGCGAATCGCTGAATTGTTCGATGAATCTGACGCGCCGCCAGTCGGTCGCACTCAACGAACCGGTATTGTCGTACGAGTCGCCGGTAAAGTTGATCGCGATGCCGCCTTTGAACGGATCGCCTTTGAAATGGCTCGGCTCGGGTTCGAGCGCGTTCCATTCCTTGCACGCGACCTGACACGCTTTACAGCCGGTGCAGATGGACGTATCGACAAACATGCCTTTTGCCATTATGCACCTGCCTTTTCGATATTACACGTAAACACTTTGGCTTCATGGATCGAAACGTTCGGATCCGCGACGAGCGCGGTGAGATTGTTCACCACATCGCCATTCGCCGCGCCTTGCCAGCCCCAGTGCCACGGGATACCGATTTCGTGAATCGTTTTGCCGCTGATGTTGAACGGACGCATCCGCCGTGTGACGAGCGCGCGCGCTTTGATCTGACCGCGCGCGGTCTTGATATTCACAAACTCGCCGTTCTTCACGCCTTTCTCGGCCGCGAGTTCCGGCGAAATTTCGGTGAAGAGTTCCGGTTGCAATTCCGCGAGCCACGGCAGCCAGCGGCTCATCGTGCCGCTCAGATGATGCTCGGTGAGACGGTACGTCGAGATGACGATCGGATACGCCGGGTCGGCGACTTTGTGGTAATCATTTCCTTCGACATTGAACACCTTGGCGATCGGACTGGCTTGCTGCTTGTAGACCGGATTCGCGACCGGCGATTCGTACGGTTCGTAATGTGTCGGCAATGGACCGTCCACCAGACCGGTCGGCGCAAAGAGCCATGCCTTGCCGTCCGCCTTCATGATGAACGGATCGTTGCCGCGCAGCCAGTCGAACGCGATGCCATTGTCAATGCCTTTGTTGTCCGGCTTTTTCGTGCCTTGAAAGTCCGGAATTTCGCCGGCGTGCGATGTCCATGCGCCGGCGTTGTTGTTCAGTGTCGCATCCCAGTAAACGAGTTTCTTTTTCTCCGACCACGGCTTCCCGTCGGGATCCGCCGACGCGCGGTTGTACATGATGTGGCGATTGGCGGGCCACGCAAAGCCCCAGTTCGGCGAAATCCACGCATCGCCTTGACGACGCGCGGCATTGTTCTTGCCTTCCGATGGAATGACGCCGGTGTAAATCCACGACGCGCCGGCGGTTTTGCCATCTTCGCGGAAGAGAACGAAACTGCTCAACGGTGTGCCCTTGGCGAGCGTGACATTGCCTTGCGCGTCTTTGATGTCTTCAAACGCATAGCCGTTGATTTCTTTCAGGAGCTTGTACGCGGACGGCTCATCTTTGATGCGCCAGTTTGCGACTTCGGCTGGCTCGGGCTCGTAATTCCACAGCAAATTCTTGATGCCCCAATCGCGATTCTCAGTTGAATTCTTGTACAACGCGATCACACGCTTGCCGAGGTGATACGTGAACCACGTATCACTGCGTGCATCGTCCGGCGGATCGGCGGCTTTGTCGTGCTGTTGCAAAAGCCGCTGCGTGTTCGTGAACGATCCTTCCATTTCCGCGACGCCTGCCGCGGGCAAAAAGAACACTTCGGTCTTGATGTCGGCAGATTTCAATTCGCCGGATTTGATTTCCGGTGAATTGCGCCAGAACGCCGCCGTTTCCGTTTCAAAGTAATCGCGCACGACCATCCAGTCGAGTTTCGCGAGCGCTTTGCGCTGAAAGCGCGCGTTCTGTCCACCGACCGCGGGATTCTGTCCCATCACAAAAAATCCTTTGATCTTGCCCGCCATCATGTCGACGAAAATCGGCATGTGCGAGTGATCGCCGGTAATTTTGGGATGATAGTCGTAGCCGTAATCGTTCGCGGCGGTCGCGGCATCGCCCCATTGCGCCTTGAAGTACGACACGATCCATTTGGGCGCATTGCCCCAGAACGCCGTGATGCCGAGACCGGTCGTCGCGGTCACGGCGTAATCTTTCAAGGTATCGTGCGCGACACGCGCGTCCGGCATCGGAAGATAACCGGGGAGCGAGTGATACAGCGTTGCGATATCGGTCGAGCCCTGAATCGTCGCGTGACCGCGCAAGGCGAGCACGCCGCCGCCGGGACGCCCGATGTTGCCGAGCAGCGCCTGCAACATACCGGCGGTGCGGATGATTTGCACACCGGTCGTGTGCTGCGTCCAGCCGACTGCATAGGTGATGTTGCACGTCTTGTCGGCGCCGGAATTGTTCAGCAAGGTATTCGCGACTTGGAGGAACGTTTCTTTCGAGCAGCCGCAAACTTTTTCGACCATCTCGGGTGTATAGCGCGCGTAATGTTTCTTGAGGATTTGGAAAACCGTTTGCGGGTTTTGCAGCGTCAGATCGGTCTTGGGACGACCGGGCACACGCGCGAAAAGCAGGTCGGTGTACGGTCCGACGTTCGCGGTTTGCGGCGTCGGCGCGGCATCGCGTTGATATTGCCATGACGCGTTCGCGTACGATTTGCCGTCCGCCGAAATGCCGGAGAAGACACCCTCGAGGTCTTCCGTATCTTTGTAATCCGCGCTGACCAGCGTTGCCGCGTTCGTATAGTTCGCGACGTAGGATTTGAAGAAGGGTTCGTTGTTCCAGCGGGCGCTGTTGATCACGTGATTGATCAGCGCGCCAAGGAACAGGATGTCCGTGCCCGCGCGAATCGGCGCGTGAATGTCGCACATCGCGGAGGTGCGCGTAAAACGCGGATCAACGTGCATCAAGACCGCGCCGTGTTCCGTTTTGGCTTTGAGGGGCCAGCGAAACGCGACCGGATGACACTCTGCCATGTTCGAGCCCATGATCATGACCGCATCGGAATTTTGCAGGTCACGCGCAAAGGTGGTAGCCGCACCGCGGCCGAATGAGACCCCCAGACCGGGGACCGAGGCGGAGTGTCAGATCCGCGCCTGATTTTCGAGATAGACGACGCCGAGCGCGTGCATCAACTTTTGATGCGCGTAATTCCACTCGTTGTCCATCGTCGCGCCGCCGAGCGAGGCGAGCGCGTATGTGTTCATCACTTTTTTCTTGACGGCGCCGCCGCCCGCGGCAGGCATGTCAACGGTTTCGTTGAAATTCTTATCGCGCGTATCTTTGGTGAGTTGCGCGATGCGCGTCATCGCGTCGTCAAGCGACATGTCTTCCCACTTGTCACTGCCGGGCGCGCGATGTTTTACTTTCGTCCAACGGAGCGCGTTGTTGACGAGTTGGTACGTCGCCGCGCCTTTCGGGCAGAGGGTGCCTTCGTTGACCGGAGAATCGGGATTGCCTTGGATGTCGATGATTTTTCCGGTCGCCGTGTCGACGGTGGCGATTTGTCCGCAACCGACCGCACAGTACGGGCAGATTGTGGGAACTTCTTTGCCTTTTTTGATCGGAACACTCGCCGCGCTCGCATGCACCAGTCGCGTGTCGAGACCGAATCCGATCAATTCGGCGGCGACAGTGCTTCCCGCCACACCGGCAGAAACTTTCAGAAAATCGCGGCGGGAGATGGGGTTACTTTTTACGTCATGCATATGCAAATGCCCTCCCTTCATTCACAACGATTTTTCGTTCTGAGATTTTTCGTTCGGTATTTTTCGACTCGACTTCACCTCCTTCGCAAGTATTAAAACACAAAGAGGCAGACGAATCCATCTGCCTCTTTTAACCGGCTTCCTGTCGGTGAATAAGAATACCAAAATTGTTCGACGACTTCATCGAACTTCCCTCCCTGCATTATTACAGGTCTTGCTCAAGTTGCGGGGCAATTATACGAGAAATTGCCGTTCCCTGTCAACGGGGGTTGCTTTGCTGATCTCCCCAATTAATAAATGTTTACGTATCGCCAACACAAATGGTTTGGTGGGGGTGCCCGAAAAGCTAATTTAGGGAAAACTTGCCTTGCCCGGCTGACCGCGTCGGATGCTCGGCAAATATTTTCAGCCGCACGATTTCACGTCCGCTGTACGTCGCGACGCGACGCAAGCGATCTGCGCAGTTGGTCATCTCCAACAACGTTTGGCGGTCGGCATTGCCCAATTGCAGACGCATCGCCAGGACAAACGCTAGATGATCCGGATTATCCGGCAACGATCGCATTTCGCCGGGCAGGTCTACTTGGGCTTTGCTGATCGCGGCGAGAAGGTTGAGAATATCCAAAAAGCCTCGGCGCGCTTCATCTGCCGCGCGCTGGATCTCGTCGGCATCCGCCGGCTCATCGTCCCACAATTCGATACGTCCAGTTTGATAGGCGCGCCCGCCCAACAATTCCAACACGCGAAAGCGCCGCGTGCCTTTGACGATGATATTCAGCCGTCCATCCGGTAAATGCGAAACCTCTTCAATTTGGGCGAGCGTTCCCACTTGAAAAGGAATCGCCGGCGCGCCCACCTCAAGCCCATCGCGAATCAGCAAAACCCCAAAGCCGATCTCTTCTTCAATGCAGCGCGCCATCATCTCGCGATAGCGCGGCTCAAAGATGTGCAACGGCAGGCGTTGAAATGGAAAGAGGACCGTGTGGAGCGGAAAAAGCGGCAAGTCGTTTTCGGGAAATTTCATTTTCATTCTATTTTAGCAATGTCACATTCGTTTTTCCGCCACAGAGGACACAGGAACCACAGAGAAAAAACAAATCACCAACCAAAAAGGGAACGCGTATCCGCGTTCCCAATTTGATCCGACTTGCATTTGATTTGGAGCCGCGCATTATTTCTTGTGCGAGTCCAAATAGGTGACCGCCTCGCCCACCGTCGTGATTCGCTGCGCTTCTTCGTCCGAAATCTCGCCGCCAAATTTCTCTTCGAATTCCATGATCAATTCGACGAGATCGAGCGAGTCCGCTTCGAGGTCTTCGCGAAAGCGCGCGGCGGAAACCACCTTGCTCGCGTCCACCCCTAATTTTTCAACGATGATCGCTTTCACTTGTTCAAACGTATCGCCGGCCATTTTTCCTCCTGGAAATTTATTGTTCGCGCCCAACGCCGCGCAGAGTATAAACTGATTCAACTCACGCGTCAACCTATGCTATAATGCCGCCCTCATATTATTTAGCCGGAGGCGGGTTGTCAACTCCCCTAGCCCATTCGCGTTCCCCGTTGACGCGGTTTACCAAACCCAATGCCATTCTCACGATGGTCAGTCTCGCACATGCCGTAAATCACGCATACGCGACACTCATGCCGTTGATTTATCCGATCATCCTCAATGAATACCGTTTGTCGTACACCGATCTCGGCGTGATGGTGGGCGTCGCCAATGCCGTTGGCGGCTTGATGCAATTGACGTTCGGCTACATGCGCCAATTTATCGAACGGCGTGTGGTGTTGGGCGGCGGTCAAGCGCTAATGGGTTTGAGCGCTGCGCTCACCGGCATCGCGCCCAATTTTCCGGTTTTCTTCGCGGGAAATATTCTTGCGCGCATCGGCGGCAGTCCTCAACATCCCGTGGGCAGTTCTATCCTCTCCGATCAATTCGATCCGCGCCGCCGCGGCTTTGCGCTTTCCGCGCATATCTCGGGCGGCAACGTCGGCACCGTCCTCGTCCCCATCGCCGGCACGTTGATCATCACCTCCTTCGGGTGGCGAACCGCTTTGTTTGTTTTTGCCGCGCTCGCTTTTGTGGTTGGCGCGCTGATCGCGCTGACGCTGGACGAAAACCGGGCGACCGGCGCGCACATCGCGCCGGCTTCGCGCGGATCGCGATCTGAGATCAAGCAGATTCTATCGAATCGCAACATCCAACTTTTATTCTTGATTTCCACCATCGCCGCCGGCGGACGCGGCTTGGGCGTTTTGATCACGTACATCCCGCTCTATCTCGACAAAGTTTTGAAAATCGAAACCGGATCAGCCGGCATCCTCTTTACGATTTTGCTCGTGGGCAGTGTGATTGGTCCCGTTATCTTTGGAAGATTTTCCGACGCGGCGGGACGCAAGCCCATCTTGATTGTCTGTTATGCGGCGGCAACCCTCTTGACGATTATTTTTACCACGTTGGGCGCGACAACCATTCTTTTGCCGATCGTTTTGCTTTTGATGGGCATTACGGTTTATGCGGAAAGCCCGCTCTTGCAAACTTTTCTCGCGGATTCCACGCAAGGGCTCAACCGCGATCTCGCGTTCGGGCTTTATTTTACCGCCGCGTTCGGCGTCGGATCGTTTTGGGCATCCGCGCTGGGCTGGGTCATCGACTCCTTTGGATTCAGCGCCGGCTTTTACGTGATGGCAGCGTCGTACGTCATCGCCGGTTTGCTCGTTCCGTTCACGCGCGAAATGCGCCCGGCGCGTTGATTGGTAAAACACTCTATGCTGTCTCTAGTTGCGGTCTGATCTCATTTCACTGTGACAAGTGACACGGGGCAAGTGGCAAGGGCGGTTCAAAGTTTCTTGATACTTGTCACCTCCCCTGCCACCTGTCACCCGTCACTTTCTCTCATGCCTGACGAAACCACCGTCCCCGCGCGTAAACTCGATCATTTACGCATCAACCTCAAAGACGACGTCCAGTTCCATCAACTCACAAGCGGACTGGAACGTTACCGCTTTGCGCATCAAGCGCTTCCTAATCTCGCGCTCAACGAAATTGATCTCTCGACGCGTCTCTTTGGCAAAAAGCTGCGCTCGCCTCTCTTGATTTCCTCCATGACCGGCGGCGCGGAGCAAACGTTTCGCATCAACCAGAATCTCGCGACCGCCGCGCAAGCGTTGGGCATTGCGATGGGGGTCGGCTCGCAACGCGCCGCGCTCGAAGATTCCGCCGTCGCGTACACGTATCAAGTCCGCTCCGTCGCGCCAGACATTTTGCTTTTTGCCAATCTCGGCGCGATTCAACTCAACTACACGTATACGGTCGATCAATGCCGCCGCGCGGTTGAAATGATCCAAGCCGACGCGTTGATTCTGCATCTCAATGCGATCCAAGAAGCCGTGCAATCCGAAGGCAACACGAATTGGAAAGACTTGCTCACGAAAATCGAAAAGGTCTGCCGCGCGCTCGAGGCGCCGGTGATTGCGAAAGAAGTCGGCTTTGGAATTTCGGACGATGCCGCGCGTCAGCTCGCCAATGCCGGCGTTGCCGCGATTGATGTCGCCGGCGCGGGCGGCACCTCGTGGGCGGCGGTCGAATCGCGCCGCGCTCCGACAAAATTCTTGCGCGAGCTCGCAGAGGCGTTTTGGAATTGGGGCATCCCGACGGTGGATTCGCTGCGCGCGGTTCAACGCGCCGCGCCGAAACTGCCGGTGATTGCGAGCGGCGGCATTCGCGATGGGATCGAAGTCGCCAAATGTCTTGCGCTCGGCGCGAGCATTGTCGGACTCGCGTCGCCGATGCTGAAGCTGGCGGATCTGGGGGTGGAAGATTTGATCGAGGGAATCAAGTTGATCAATGAAACGCTACGCGTCGCCATGTTTGGGATTGGCGCGAAGAATATCGCGCAATTGAAAAAGACGAAACGGCTCATGAAGGCATGAAAGGCACAGAAGGCAAAAGAAGGCGGAGAAGGCACGCTCCCTATGCCCTCTACACCCTCTATGCCATCTAGGTTTTGAGAATGGATGAAATGCTCACCGCGCTCGATGCGGAATTACGCGCGCTTGTTGCGGAAAATGAACGCGCCTATCACGCGTACTATGGGATGATGCAATATCATCTCGGTTGGGTCGATGAAAAATTCGCGCCCGCACAGACGGATGCCGGAAAACGTTTGCGTCCGCTGTTGTGCCTATTGAGTTGTGAAGCCGCCGGCGGAGATTGGCGTGCCGCATTACCCCTCGCGGCGGCGGTTGAATTGGTTCATAACTTTTCGCTCCTGCACGACGACATCGAGGATCAAAGCGATGCGCGGCGCGGCCGCGCGACGGTGTGGAAAATCTGGGGACTTGCGCAAGGACTCAACGCGGGCGATGGGATGTTCATTCTTGCGCGTCTCGCATTGAATCGACTTGCCGCGCGCCGCGCGAGCGCGGAAAGATGGGCGCGCATTAGTTTGGAGTTCGACGAGGCAACGCTGGCGCTCTGTCAGGGGCAATTTCTCGACTTGAGTTTTGAAACGCGGACGGATGTGAGCGTGGACGATTATTTGCAAATGATTCGCGGAAAATCTGCCGCGCTCGTTTCCGCCGCAACCAAACTCGGCGCGATGATTGGCACGGACAATGCAAAAATTATCGACGCGTTCGCGCAGTTCGGGGAGAATATCGGACTGGCGTTCCAAATGGCGGACGACATTCTTGGCATCTGGGGCGATCCCAAAGTTACGGGCAAATCCGCGGCGACCGATATCTTATCCAAGAAAAAATCACTACCCGCGCTCATCGGATTGAATCACGCAAAATATCGTGCGACCTTGAGCGCGATTTATCTCAAGCCCGTACTCGAACCCGTGGATGTCCGGCGCGTGCTGGATATGCTCGACGAAGCCGGCGCGCGTGACCAGACGCAAAAACGCGCGGATGAGTTTCACGCGGCGGCGCAAGCCGCGCTCGCGCGCGCCAGCGCGCACAATCGCGCATCAGATCAATTGCGTGAGATCGCGGCGGGGATGACGCGGCGCGTGCGATAGAGCAAACCCGCGAGTTGCTTCGAGCCAATAGTTACCAAAATCCCTCATCGCATTGATAAATAGAACGGCAGACAAAAAGAGAATGTCATGCGCAATTTATCAGCCCAACAATCCGGAGCCCATTATGATGTTGCCGTCGTGGGCGCTGGACCGGGGGGATCAGCAACCGCTTACTTTTTAGCCAAAGATGGATTGCGAGTTGCCTTATTCGATAAATTCGAATTTCCGCGCGACAAAACTTGTGGGGACGGACTGACCCCACGCGCGATAAAAACGCTTGCGGCAATGGGGGTCTTGTCCCAAATTGAGGAACGCGCTTTTCGATCCCCTAGAATTAAGATGCGTTATTCGGACGAAATTACCTTTAATCTTGAACTTGATCACCTCAAGAATCTACCCAGATACATTCTAACCATGCCCCGCTTCCAACTTGACGACGTTCTGCGTCAATATGCAGTGAATGCCGGGGTCCACTTTTTTCCAAGAGCCAGAGTGAAAAATCTCACCCGTCTTGTAGACAAGCGTGTGTCCATCCAAACTGAAAGTGGACCGGTAATCGAATGTGCCCTGGCGGTGATCGCAACGGGGGCAAATTCCAGTTTGTTGCAGAAACTCGGGTTATTAAAAAAATCACCACCCGTAAATCTGGCGGCGCGCACATATTTTGAAAATATCAAAGATCTTGACGATTCATTAATTCTATTCTTCGATGGGATTAACCTGCCCGGTTACGGATGGGTATTTCCAACCGGGGAGGGAACCGCAAACATCGGATGTGGGGTCTTTTTTGAGGATTCAGTTTCGCAGGCATCCCGCTTACGCGGTCTTATTGCGGAACATCCTTACCTGCAGCGCATTTTGAAAAATGCCCGTCAGGTCGCACCCATCCAAGGCTATCCCCTTCGGACCGATTTTTCTCCATCCCATAGCGGCAATGAATGGATACTGGTTGTGGGAGAGGCGGCGGGATTGGTCAACCCAATTTCAGGCGAGGGTATTGATTATGCTCTGGAATCAGCCCATCTCGCGGCAAATGCGATTCTGAATGGCTGGCAGGATGGATTTCCGTCCACGGCGACTCAAAAGAAATACCGGACGGCGTTAGGAAAAAAATTTCAGTTCCAATTCATTCTGAATCATCTGATCCAGAAAATATATTTTAGGAACGGAATATGGACCTCCGTCTTAAAGAGCGCCTGCCAGAAACCAACATTACGCAAGGCGATGGTGGATGCCGTCGTTGGCACGGGAAATCCGCTGGTGATGTTTACACCACGAGTATTAAGAGACGTATTTCTACAACTTTTTTCGGGTAGAGCTGATCAGTCCAAACCCGGCTAGGCCGGTGACAATATTCATACCGAAAAAGACCCAGGTACCGAGGTTGGAATAATCGATCTGGTTGGCGGCTGGCACGGTAGCACTCGTCCAGATCACGCCAATTAAGGAAAGCACTCCCAGTGTTAACAATGTTAATCCAAGCACAAGCCGCTCGGAAATCGTACTCTGTTTATGGATCAGCCAAGCGCCGACGGCTGGGGTGATAAATGTCGCTGCATAAATGCGCCCGTGAAAAGCATCAATCCTCCACGGCCAGAAGGCAGTGAGAGCCTCAGGCATGATCAACAAGCCAAATCCATAAAGTCCGAGCACGATGGTTATTTCCAATAACAAGGTACGCAATGTTGCAAGAGTGTTGTCGCCTCCTGCAACTTTCAGATCACGCAACCTGTATATGAAAAAAGCCGAATTAAGGGGAAGAAAAATGTACAAGAACCAAAAAGCATATGTCCCGGGACGGTCCCAGGCGAAACTTGGGATGTAAAAGAGCATGACAATGCCAATGCTGGTGGTAAAAGCAAAAATCATCCATAATACGACACGCCCCGGAGACCATCGTCCCGAGATGGCAAAGACAACAAGAGGTAGCAACGCAGCGAAGTAAATTGCTCCGGTATAACGGGAATTAAATGGCGGAATTGCCCACGCCCAAAGGACATTTCCCAGGGATGGCAAAAGGAACAGCACGCTAGCTGTTACTCCCACCACTATACTTTCAACAATCGTTACAAGTCGAAGAAACGATGGAACTGGAGTGTTTTGAGGTGAAGAATCATACATGACATTTTCTCCCTAAAAGAATATAGTGGGTATTGGCGATTACGCCAGCTGGACCGAGTCAGTGCTTAATTTGCGATAGTAGCGATCCAGCCATGAATTGGACCACCCCCACAGCGTGGTATCCCGCACGATGCGTGCTACTTCCTCGCGCGTGATTTTCACTTCACCTTGCAATACCGCCTGATTGCAACGGCTAATCGCCAAAGTGCGGACGGCAAACATCAATGGATAAGCACAAAAAAGACGTATGCTATGCTGCCAGGGCGGCAATGCTTTAAGGTACTTCATGGCAGATAGCAAATGCTGGTCGGCTTTATCTGCCAACTTCTTTATAACCTGCATGCCCTCCAAAACGTTCTCCGAGCGGAATACATCCTCACGGGAGATATGCAAAGATTCACAGAAACTATCCGGAATAAAAATCCAGCCGCGCTCGTAATCCTCGCGCAAGCCGCGAATGATGTTGACCGTTTGAAGCGCAAGTCCAAACTCGCGTGCCAGCGGCATTAACGTGTCCTTCTGCAAACGAATCACGAGGGAATACCAGGAAAAAAGCTCGGTCAGAAGATAGCCGATGCGCCCGGCAACCTCATGCATGTAATTATCCATGTCGTTCTCATCTTGAACGAGAGGTCCTCGCGCGACCCAGCGAGCCATTCCCTGAGTCGTATCACGGACATTACGAATGATCGGGAGTTGGACCGCGCGAGGCAGGGAATACAGAGCATCCAGAACAAGCGCAGCATTCCAGGCCACAACCGCATCCGGATTGGAACCATTTGGTGGTTCAATCCGAGCAATCAATTGGCTTATATCGTTATTTTTGGTTAGTATCGTATCCCACAACCCCAACAAAGAAACTTTCTTTTCGGTCGATAAATCATCACTGTCTTCGAGATAATCTGAGACCCGAAACAGCAAATAAGCAACAGTTACAACATTGGCAAGTTTTTTTGGTAAACGCTCTATCCCTATCGCAAAAGTACGACTGCTCGCGCGTAACATTTCATTTAGAGTTAGCATTTCCATTTTCGAATGCCTGCAGCCCACTTTTATCACAGCGACCATCCGCCACTTTAGGCGATCATCTTTGCCCTCTTCGCCATGACTGGACGCGTGACCATGTTTGGACTCACACCGGGCTGGCACGGGTGGCAGTTACCGAACGACCCAATGCTGGTTCTATGAGCTCATTCTTTGGGCACAGGTATTTGTGCACTTGCTCCGCCAGTGACAGTGGCAATTATACGCTACCTATTTGGGTGACGTCAAGCGTCTTTATTAGTTGCTGTCACCTACACGTTGGGCGAGTAGTGATCAGATTGAATGTGCGCGAAATCTTCGAGCCGTAGTCGCGCACTGCCTCACTCATGTTGTGCCAGCCGTTCGCACGATAGAGATTGAGCATTGCATTTCGTAACGCGGCGAGCACATGCAGCGCGTGCGTTGATGCAGGGGCGCGGCATTCGCCAGAACACAGTCAGGTATAGATCAAGGTTGGCATAGACTGATCAAGGTCTCCAGAGATCAAGATCAGGTGAATGCCTCGCCCTTACCGTCACAGATATGTCTCCATTCATCGAAGGCGTAATTGCCGGTTATGGCATCGCGATTCCGGTCGGAGCAATCGCGATTCTCATTATTGACGCGGGGATGCGGCGCGGATTTTGGAGCGGATTTGCGGCCGGTGCTGGCGCGGCATCCGCCGATTTTGTTTTCGCGTCGCTCGCGGCAATCGCGGGACACGCACTGGCGGATGCACTGACGCCGTTCGCATCGGCGCTTCGCCTCGTCAGCGCGCTGGTCCTAATCGCGATGGGCGCGTTTGGGTTGTGGTGCGCGCGCGGCGCGCCGGCGCGAAATGGGCGGGGACAAGCCCCGCCCCTACAAGTGCGGCGCACGATCATTCAAACGTACGCGCAATTTCTCGCGCTGACATTGCTCAATCCGATGACGATTGCCTATTTTGCCGCGCTGATTTTGGGAAATGGAACGGGGACGCTTGTGACGCCGGCAGATCGCGCCGCGTTTGTTGCCGGCGCGGTGCTTGCGTCGTTATCCTGGCAAAGTTTGCTCGCGGCGATCGGCGCGCAGGCGTACAAACGATTTTCGCCGCGCGCGCAACAGGCAACTTCCGTAATCGGTAATCTGGTAATTCTCGTGCTGGGGGTTCGGTTCCTTGTCTGATCATCCCCTCTCCGAAGAATCGTTTGCCCGCGCTTTGAGGTTTCTATGCCGCCGCGACAGCGATCTAGCGCGCATTGTCAAGCAATTCGGTCCGCCCCCGTTATGGGCGCGCGAACCGGGGTTTGGCACGCTGGTCCATATCATCTTGGAGCAACAAGTGTCGCTCGCGTCCGCGCGCGCCGCGTATCAGAGACTCGGCGCGCGGATTTCGCCGCTCACGCCCGCACGATTTCTGGAACTGGACGACGCCACACTCAAACAGATCGGCTTTAGTCGGCAAAAGAGCGCGTACGCGCGCAACCTCGCGCAAGCGCTTGTGGACGGCGCGTTGGATTTGAAAGGGCTTGCGAAACTGAACGATGCCGCCGCGCATGCAGAATTGCTCAAACTCAAGGGGATTGGAAACTGGACGGCGGGTATTTATTTGCTGATGGCTCTGCGCCGCCCGGATATTTTGCCACGCGGCGATCTGGCGCTCGACGGCGCGTTACGAAAGATCAAACGCTTGCGCGCTCGCCCGTCGGCAGAGAAATTGGAAAAGATCGCGGAGAACTGGAAACCGTACCGCGCGGTGGCGGCGCGGATATTGTGGCACTATTACTTGTCATCCGGCAAAAATCTCCAAAACACTTCGTTCGACACAAACCGTCCGCGCACCGACAAACGCGCGTAACCGTTGACAAATTCTATCAATCCCATCTCCCACAATTCCGCGAATTGATCCGCGTAATGCGCCCGCGCGTCCACGTCAAACCGCGCGCGGAATCTCTCCAGCGCGATTCCTTCGATCAACCGCAATCCCAAAAACATCGTCTCCGCCATTTCCAACTCGCGCGGAATCTCTTCGCGCATCGCGACTGCGCTCGCGCCGCGCGCGATTCGTTCGATGTATTCCGCCGGCGACAGAACATTGGAAAAACGCGCACCGCCGAAAGAAGAATGCGCGCCCGCGCCGAAGCCGAGATAAGGTTCATTGAGCCAATAGGTTAGGTTGTGGCGAGATTGGAATTTGGAAGTTGGAGGTTGGAGGTTGGACGTTGGACTCTGGACTCTGGACTCTGGACTTCTCATCGCCCAGTTGGATATTTCATAATGCCCATACCCCGCCGCGTCAAGCATCTCTTCAGCCATTTCGTACATATCCGCTGCGAGGTCATCGTCCGGCATTGAATATTTGCCGCGCGTGATTTGAAACTCCAAGCCGGTTTTTTCTTCTACGCGCAGCGCGTACAAGGAAAGATGCTCGGGCTGGAGTTCGAGCGCGCGGGTGAGCGTGGCGCGCCACTCCGCGAGCGATTGCAGCGGCAAGCCATAGATGAAATCGAGATTGAGATTGTCGAAGCCGGCGCGGCGCGCCAGCTCAAACATTTCGAGCGCGTCGGCGACCGTATGCCCGCGATTGAGCCGCTTGAGCGTCGCGTCGTCGAAGGCTTGCACGCCGATGCTGAGGCGATGGATGCCCGCCGCGCGCCATGCCCGCATCTTTTCTGCGTCGGCGGTTGCCGGGTTCGCTTCTAGCGTAATTTCCGCGTCCGGCAAAATGTCGAAAGCGTCGCGGCATGCGCGCAAGATTTTTTCGAGTTGCGCGGCGGGAATGATCGAGGGCGTGCCACCACCAAAATAAATGCTGTGTGCGCGCAGGGGCACGGAGGAATTTCGAATTACGAATTTCGAATTACGAATTTCCTGTGTCACCGCGTCCGCGTACGGCTCCATCAGCCGCGCCAAATGCGCGTACACGTTGAAGTCGCAGTACGTGCATTTGATCTTGCAAAATGGAATGAAGATGAAAAGCCCGATGCTTGAAGCCACGCGGCGATTATACATCACTTTGAGAGTTGATTGACACACCTTTGGCGTCGTTGTATACTTTTGGCGATTTCGAGACAAGGGCGTCACTTCATCGTCAAGGTTGCAGATGTTTTCCTCTGTCATCTTCCTCAAGAAAACGCGTCGCAAATGCGAAACTGCTTCTATGAGAGGAGCCAGCCATGCCTGACGAAATCCAATCGCCGGCAGTGAATCGCCGCGAGTTTTTGAGATGGCTTGGCATCGTTGGCGGGCTTGCCGCGACCGGCGGCTTGATCGAAGCGTGCGCGCCCGTCGCGGCGCCGCCTGCCCCGACCCGTGCGCCAGCGACGACCGTCCCGGCGGTGAAAGCGTCAAGCAAAGTCGCGATTTATTCCGCGCTCGGAAAGCCGATCCACGACCAACTCATTGCCGCATTTCAAGCCGCGAACCCGGGAATCGACGCGAAGATTTTGCGCGCGGCGGGCGCGGGCGATTTGCAATCGCGCATTCGGACCGAGCAAGCCGCGCCCAAAGCCGATATTTTCATCGGCGGCGAGAGCGCATTCCACGAAGGCATCGCGCGTGAGGGTTTGTTGGAGAAATACGTTTCGCCGAACGCGGACAAAATCGCGGACACGTTCAAAGACCCGCAAGGTTTTTGGACGGGCTGGAATCTCGCCGTGTTCTCGCTCGCGCTCAATGCCGAACGCCTTGCGAAAGAAATGCCGGGCGTGAAGATGCCGACCACGTGGGATGATTTGCTCGACCCGGCGTGGAAAGGCAAACTCGTCTCGCCCGATCCGATGCGCAATGTGGGCGGCTATGTTTTTCTCGCGACCCAAGTTTTCCGCTTTGCGCGCGACGAAGCGAAAGCGATGGAGTTTATGAAGCGGCTCCACGTGAACATCACGCAATACGTTCGCAATGCATCGGACGGAATCAAATTGGTCGTGCAAGGGAAAGCGATTGCCTGCCCCGCTTGGCGTTATGAAATCCTTGCCGAGAAAGCCAAAGGCACGTCAATTGAACTCGTCATGCCCGAAAATTCCAGTTATGAAATCGGCGCGATCAGCATCGTCAAAGACGCGCCCAATTTGGGCGGCGCGCGCTCGTTTTTGGATTGGCTTCTCACGAGAGAAGCCGGTGAATTGATTGTGAAAATTTTGAATCGCGTTTCGGTGCTCAAAGAGGTCGCACCTCCGCCGGGTGCGCTGACGCTGGAGCAATTAAAGTTAGTGAATTACGACCGGCAATGGGCGGCGGAGAATAAGGATCGGCTGTTGAAGGCGTGGCAGAAAGCGGTGCGGTAGATGAGCGCGAATAAATAATGCTCTTCGGCGCCTGCACCTGGATCTTTGGCGACGAGCCGCTTGAAAAAATCGCGCGCCGTTGCGCGGCGATTGGGTTGGACGGCATCGAGTTGTTTGTCAACGCGCGCGAAATACCGCGAAACGTCTCCGAAATTCTTGAGCGGTATGATTTGCGCGTGCTGTCTCTCACGCCGGACAATGTTGACCTATGTCATCCCGACGCGCGCACGCGACAAGATGCCCTCGATTACTATTTTCGGCTCGTTGATTTCGCGGTAGGCATCGGCGCGCCAATTGTGTCGTGTCACGGTTACGTTGGGCGCGTGCGCGCGTTGGCATCGTACGCGGAGGAATGGAATTGGATGCTCGACGCGGCGCGGCAAATCGCGGAACGCGCGGCGCAAGCGAATGTGCGCGTCGCGATGGAACTACTGAATCGCTACGAGGCGCATCTGCTCAATACAGTTGACGATGGCTTGCGGTTTGTGCGCGAAGTGAACGCGCCGAACGCCGGCTTGCTCCTCGACGCGTATCACATGAACATCGAAGAAGCGAATCCCGCGGACGCGATTCAGCGCGCGGGCGACAAACTATTTCTCTTTCACGCGGCAGACTCGAACCGTCAAGCGGTCGGACGCGGGCACACGGATTTCCGCGCGGTCGCAAATGCTTTGCGCGGGATTGAATATTGCGGCGATATTGTCTTTGAATGCACCGTGCCCGGACCCGACCCGTTCACCGCGATCAAGGATACAGATTCGCGCGAGCAAGTGGAAGAATTTTTGCGCGAGTCGTTGGTGCGGATGAAGGAGTATGTGACAAGTAGCAAGTGACAAGGGATGTCTCACGTTGCACGTCTCCCTTGTCACCTGCCCCTTGCCACCTGTCACTTGATGCTCAAACTCGTTCTTGTTGACATTGACGGTTGCCTCACGCCCGGCGAAGCCAAGCCGTGGGATTTTGAGGTAATGCAATTCGTCGCGGATTTGAATCGGCACGCACGACGAGACGCCAAACAATTCGCGGTGACGCTCTGCACCGGGCGAGCCGAACCGTACGTCGAAGCACTGATGCAGGCGATTGACGCGCACATGCCGGCGATTTACGAGCATGGCGCGGGGATGTATTTTCCCACCGCGTATCAGTTCCGCGAGCATCCCTCTATTGACCGCGCGAAACACGCGAAAATCGCGAAAATGCGCAAAATTCTGGCGCGCAAGGTTGTGGAAAAAGGGCTGGGCCAATTTCAGCCGGGAAAACTCACTTGCCTCACGCTGTACCCGCGCGAGGGCGTGTCGCTCGAACAGCTCGACGCGGCAACGCGGCGCGCGGTGAACGGAAATATGGAAGGGTTCTTTTTCAACGGCTCGCTCTCGTGCGTCGAAATCATGCCGCAAGGGATTGACAA
>JACQGS010000122.1 GCA_016199405.1 Chloroflexota bacterium
CGAGCGCCGCGAGCAGCGCCAATGCCGCGAACTGATCGGCGAAGCGCATCACGCCCATCGCCAGCGCGATTGCCGCGACGCCGATGACGGTCAGCGCGCGATGATGCCGCCGGTCGCCGAGCCAGCCGAAAAATGGTTGGCTGAGCGAAGAGGTCACCGAAAACATCAGCGCGACGAGTCCGATCTGAGCGTACGTCAATCCAAGCGGATCGGTCAGCGTCAAGAGAATGAGCGGCAACATGCCGGAATACATGTCCACCGAAAAATGTCCGAGCGTTGCCGCGAGCAGCGCGCGGTTGCGTAACAAGTTCATTGTTTGTGCATCTCCTGCAAAAAAATCACGAGAGGAACGAAAGACGCGAAAAAGCAAGATGAGAAGCGCGCCTTTTGCGTGCTTTCGCGTTTTTCGCGCCTTCCGCGTGCTTTCGCGTTAGTTCGCGTCCTTTTCGCGTTCTTTCGCGCCTTTCGCGTTATTTCGCGGCCTTTCGCGTTCTTACGGCTTTTCGTAGAATACTCTCAGCCGCAACGTGTATTCATCATTCCCGCATTCGGCGCGATAGTTCATCTCCGTCACGCGCAAGTACACGGTTCGTGCCGCGCCAGCATCCCAAAACCAAATCGCGGCGTCGTTGCCGAAATAATGATCGTTTTGCGCGATGCGCGCGCCGTCGGCTTCGATAAGCTCGAGCCGCGGCGCGGTAGGGTAATTGAAACGCGGCGTCGCGGAAATTTCGTAAATCAGATTCGGCTGGGCAGTAAATTTCGCCCAGTCTTCATCATCCGACGCACAAAAGAAATGGAGTTCGGGTCCGGTGAGCGGACTCGCGAGCATCATGCAATCATCCGGCTCGTAGCCGTCTTCCGCGTCGCGGATCGCGATTATTTCTTCATCGCTGTAATCGTTCGCACAGCGACGCGTGTCGAGCGTGAGGGTTTGCGGGTGTGTGGGTTTGAGAGTGCTTGCTGACGCAATACCCAAGCTCAAAGCGAAAGGCAACAATGCCAGAAATGGGAATATCGTTAACTTCATTTTCATTATTCTCTCTCATAAAAATAGGACACGGATAAACACTGATGGACACTGATCAAACCATGAATAATCTGTGTTTATCTGTGTGCATCTGTGTCCAATTGATTCTCACACGAACGCTGGTGAATGCAAGTTCATGAGCAATTCTTTTGAAAGCCGTGAGGCAATAATGAACAGAGGTTTTTCAAAGCTTCTCTGCGCCTCTGCGATCTCTGCGGTTGAATTATCATTTGACGTTCGACTTTATCTTCCGCAATTTCGCGATAAAAAATCCTTCCCTCAACTCCGATGGCAGAATTCGCGCCGTTGCTTGCACAAGCGGTGAAAACTCTTTCTCGCTCCAGCGCGTCAGCCCGCTTTGCAAATCTTTCAGCGGCAATTCAACCGACTCGATCTCGACGACGCCGCGCTCTTTCTCCAAAATCCAATCAATCACTTGCTCGTTTTCTTCCGGCGCGAGCGTGCACGTGCTATACACGATAATGCCGCCGGGCTTTGTCGCGGAGACCGCAGAGCGCAGCATCCAGCATTGCATTTTGTGCAGCACTTGAATCTTGCGCGGCGACCAATCGCGAAACGATTTGGGATCGCCGGTTTGAAATCTGCCTTCAAGACTGCACGGCGCGTCCACGAGCGTCTTGTCGAAATATTCCGGGAACTCTTTCCACAATAATTCCGCGTGCAGCCGCGTGATGCGAACATTCGTCACGCCTTGCATTTTCAAATTCGCCGCCAGCTTGCTGAGCCGGATGCGCGAGCGATCATTCGCGACGATTTCGCCGGTGTTGTTCATCGTCGCCGCCATCTGCGTCGTCTTGCTGCCGGGCGCGGCAGTGAGGTCGCAAATTTTTTCGCCGGGCTGCGGATTCATCACAAGCGGCGGCAACATGGACGATAAACTCTGCACGTAAATCTCGCCGTTCAAATAAACCGGCGTTTCGATCAATTCAGCTTTCGATTTGCTGCGCAGGATGAACGCGCCGGGGAGCCACTCCACTTCTTCGAATTGAAAACCGAGCGCGGTAATTTTTTCGCGCACCTGCTCGCGCGTTGCTTTCAGCGTGTTGACGCGAAACGTCGTCGGCGGTTTGACAGTAAAGGAATGCAATACCCCGTCGAGTTGATCAGCCGGAATAATATGCGGAATTCGTTCGAGGAATTTTGGCGGCAGAGTTTGCCACGCGGCGGGAGTCATCGAGGGGCATTATACTTCATTTTGCGCGCAACGCGAGCGATCCAAGCATTCCAAAAAGCGCGGCAACGCCGGCGATGATGAACGCGATTGAAAACGATTGCGTCGCGTCCGCGATCGCGCCGGCAAGCCACGGACCGATCGCCTGCCCCGCGCCAAACACGACGGTCATCCATCCCAACACGGCGGGCGCGCCGCGCGCGCCAAACAGATCGCCGGCGATGGCTGCCATCAACGCCGGCACGCTCCACGCGGTCAGCGCGAACAGCCCTGCCGAAAAATAAATTGCGATTAATTCGTGACTCGCGCCGAAAAGCAAAAATGCCGCGCCCTGCGCGGCGAAAACGCTAATCAGCGCGGCGCGGCGGCTCCAGCGATCCGAAACGGCTCCCCACATCAAGCCGCTGATGATAGACACCGCGCCCACCTGAAACCACAGCGCGCCGGCTTCGCTCGTGCTAAAGGCGCGCTCGCCAATCAAATAGCGAATGAAAAAAGTTGCATAAATGATGTATGAAAAACCAAACGCAAAATAAATCGCAGCCAGATGCCACAGCAAGCGCGATTTGAAAAGCGCGCGTCCATCGAACGGCGCAGAATTTTTTCCGCCGGCGTTGTCGCGCACATTTGCATCTGCGCCGACCGGCATTAGCCCCATTTCCTCCGGACGATTGCGCAGGAACAGCGCGCCCAATATCGAAACCGCCAGCGCGATGCCGCCGAGCGCGTACCAACTCACGCGCCAGCCCTCCGCGCCATACGCATTCAAAATCGCCGGAATCAACGGACCCGTCACGATCAAGCCCAGACTCACGCCGGCGGTCGCGATCCCCGCCGCGATGCCGCGGCGTCGCGCGGCAAACCACGCGGAAACGAGCGCCATCGCGATGATGTTTGCCCCGGCATTACTCAAGCCGACAATAAAGCGGCTGACGCGCGCGGTATCGAAAAATGGAAAATAGCCGGTCGCAAAGATCGCGAGCGAGCCGACAAAGAGCGAAGTGGAAATGACGCGGCGTGCGCCGAAGCGCGCCGTCAGCGCGCCCACAAACAACGCGCCAAGCGAATAGCCGAGCAAATTCCACGATTGCAATTCGCCGGTTTGCGTGTTGGAAAGTTTGAGCGCGTCTTGCATCGCCGGCAGAATGATGCCGTAGCCAAATCGCCCCGCGCCGAGCGAACCAAAGACCGCGAGCACGCATAGCGCGAGGACGATGTAAGCGTAGTGGAAGCGTGGGGGAACTTGCAATGTCTTCTCCAATTCAGTTTACTCAGGCGGAGGAGCAGAGGAGAGAAGGAGCAAGGGAGAACTTATCCCCCTGCCCTTCCGCCCCCTAGCTCCCTTGCGTGTTCTCATACCGCGCCACCGCTTCTCGAAACACCTCCGGCACGCGCACCGGTTTCTTGGAAACCGGATCCACGCACACGGCGACAATTCGCCCGCTCGCAACCAATTCGTCGTTTGCCGCCTTGTGCGCGGCGAATTGAAACGTGATGCTCGAGTTGCCGATCTTTTCGGCGCGCGCGTGGACGTTGAGGATCTCTTCGAAAAACGCACGCGAGTGGTAATCGCATTCCGAGCGAATGTAGTAAATGTCCACGCCCGCCGCGAGAAAATCTTGCATCGAAACGCCGATGGCATGCATGTATTGCGTCAGCGCCTCGTCAAAGTACGTGAGGTACTCGCCAAAAAAAACATGCCCCTGCATATCCGTTTCCGCAAAACGGACACGGAGCGGAGTGAAGAATTTGAACTTGGTTGACACGGCTTTCCTTCAAGTGTATGATATTGGCGCAAAGGATGGCTTGCCTATGACTACCGTTACGCTTCAACTTCCAGATGAACTTGCCGCGCGGCTCGAACCGATGCGCGATAGACTACCGAGATTGCTTGCGATTGCCCTTGAATCGTATCCCGAGTTGTCTGCCGCGGTGCCATCTATACTGCCCACGCACCCAATCTTTGTACAAGTCATGGATTTTATTGCCAGCGCACCGACACGGGAGCAAATCATTACCTACAAGGTCTCTCCCGAAGCGCAGGAACGGCTTGAAGAACTCTTGGACAAAAACCGAGAGGAAGGGCTGTCGCCTGCCGAATCAGCAGAACTCGATATGTACGAACTGATCAATCACATCATGATTCTGCTCAAGGCACGCGCGCGTCGGGCGACTGATATTCCCCGCGAACGATGAGCCACATTCCCCAATCGTTGCGCCGTCTTGTCTTTGAACGCGCGGCAGGGCGGTGCGAATACTGCCTCGTCCACAGCGACGATCTTCCGACTTCACACCACGTTGATCACATCGTTCCGCTCAAACACGGCGGCAGTACGATAGAATCCAACCTTGCGCTGGCTTGCCCTTGGTGCAATCGCCGCAAGGGATCAGATCTGACCGCCATTGATCCGCTCGACGAAACGATCATCCCTCTGTTCAATCCTCGCGTGCAGATTTGGAGCGACCACCTGGCACTTGATGGAGCGCAAATCGTCGGGAGGACGACGACTGGGCGCGCAACAGTCGCCCTGCTTCGCTTGAACGATTCTCCGCGTGTTGCGCAACGTCAGTGGCTAATTGATGCGGGACGTTATCCGCGCCAATAGGATGCCATGGCTCACCTCGCCGGTGCGTTGCATGGGAGGTACTTGCCAACAAAAACATGCCGCGCATATCCCTTTCCGCAAAGCGGACGCGAAGGGGGGATGGAAGAATTCGGGTTTTGAGGAGTTGATTTTGCTCCTGTCCGTGTGTATAATGTCGCCGTGATGGGAGCCCCATAATGCGACTCGTAAGCAAAAGAAAACTCAACGGCAATCTTGGAAAAACCAAACTCGTCCGCGAAGTCATTGGCGGAGAGCCGTACGAGTATTATTGCCTGGGCAAGTACGTTGTCGCTGCAGCCGGCGTGTGCGGTGGACGGCCGACGTTCAAGTACACGCGTCTCGAGGTCAGCGTGATTCTCTCTTTAATCGCCGCCGGCGAAAGCATTGACCAAGTTGTTCGCGCCTATTCAAAGAGTCGTTTATCGCCGCAAGCTGTCGTCGAAGCGATCCGTCTCGCCGATCAAGCGCTCAAACAATCCGCGCAAGCCCTTCGCCTCGCCGCATGATCGTCCTCGATGAAAACCTGCACGATGAACGCCTCATGAAAGCCATCGCGGCTTGGCACAAAGGACGCGTCGTGTCAATTACGTCGTTGCGCGCGAAATCAGTCATCAAGGATGAGGCAATCCCCACGTTGCTTCGGCAAGTGCCTCAACCCACGTTCGTCACGATCAACGTGAGCGATTTTTGGCGGCGAGTGGAACCGCACGCAGCTTTCTGCATCGTGACCGTAGAGTTGCCGGTCGAACGCATCAAACATATTCCCCGCTTGTTGCAACGTCTTTTTCGTTTGGCAGCATTCAAGACTAAAGCCGCGCGGATGGGAAAAGTTGTCCGTCTATCCCCGGCATGCGTTGACTATTACGAAGAAGATAGGCGTGTCCGCTCTTTGCTGTTGCTTCGATAGAGAAAAACCAATTTACGAATCACGTTTCAATCGCGCGCCCGTCATTGGCTTTCCACCTTCCACGCTCTCCGCTCTACATCCCCAATTCTCTCCGATCAATAATCCGCCGCGCCTTGCCTTCACTGCGCTGAATGCTATGCGGCTCGGCAACTTTGACTTTGGCAGAGACGCCGAGCGTTTCGCGCAACTCATGATCAATTTTCTTCTCGGTCTCTTTCACAAAATACTCACCTCGCTGCCACAACTCGGGCGACGCTTCGACCCACACTTCGAGTTCGTCGAGCTTATCCTTCGCGCGATCCACCAAAATAAAATAATGCGGCTCGACGCCGTCTACTGACAGCACGACGCTTTCGATGTTCGACGGAAAAACATTGACGCCGCGAATGATCAGCATATCGTCGGTGCGACCGCGCACTTTGCTCATCCGCGCCATCGTGCGCCCGCACGCGCATTTTTCGCGATTCAGCACCACACGATCGCGCGTGCGATAGCGCAACAGCGGCATGGCATCGCGCGTCAGCGCGGTGAAGACCAACTCGCCCACTTGCCCATCCGCGACCGGCTCACCGGTCTCCGGGTTAATTACTTCCGGCAAGAAATGATCTTCCGCGACATGCAAGCCCTCGTGATACGGACATTCCACCGAAACGCCCGGACCGATCATTTCGGTCAAGCCGTAAATGTCGAATGCTTCGACGCCCAGCTTCGCTTCGATCTCGGCGCGCATTTCATCCGTCCACGGCTCCGCGCCGAAAATGCCAACGCGGATTTTCATTTTCGTGCGAATATCAATGCCGGCTTCCGCCGCAGTTTCGGCGAGCACGAGCGAATACGACGGCGTGCACGTCAGCACCGTCGCGGCGAAATCTTCCATCAGCATAATTTGGCGTTTCGATAAACCGCCGGAGATCGGCACGACGAGCGCGCCGATTTTTTCCGCGCCGAGATGAAAGCCGAG
>JACQGS010000005.1 GCA_016199405.1 Chloroflexota bacterium
GGAGGTTGGAAGTTGGACGCCGGACAATGGACGACCGGACAGCGGACTCTTCATACGGCGTTCGGATCGCGAATTACTTTGAGCGCAGTCAGCAAAATAATTTCCAGATCGAGCCACACCGACCAATTCTCGATATACCACAAGTCGTACTTGGTGCGCTCCCAAATGGACGTGTCGCCGCGCAATCCGTTGACGATTGCCCAACTCGTCAGCCCGGCTTTGAGATGATGCCGCTCCATATAACGCGGAATCATTTTGCGGAATTGCTCGACAAACACGGGCCGCTCCGGGCGCGGACCCACCAAACTCATGTGCCCCAAAAAAACATTGATGAATTGCGGAAATTCATCCAGCGAATGCCGCCGCAAAAACGCGCCCAAGCGCGTGCGCCGCGGATCGTCGCGCGTTGCCCACACCGCGCCGGTTTCGGACTCGGCGTCCGCCATCATCGAGCGAAACTTGAAAATCGGAAACGAACGCGCGTCGAGGCCCATGCGGTCTTGCGAAAAAATCGCCGGACCGCGCGAATCGAGTTTCACCAGTAGCGCGATCAGCAGCAAAAACGGCGAAAAGAAAATCAAGAACGTCGCGCTGACGACCAAATCCATCATCCGCTTCAACGTCAAGCGCCAGCCGCGCAAGGAAACATCGCGCATCGTCAGCAGCGGCAAGCCGGAGAGTTCGCCGATGTTGACTTCCGACGCCATAATTTGAAACACGTCCGGAAAAACTTTGATGCTCACCTTGCCGTACTCGCACAGCGAAATGATCGCCAGCAATTCCTGATGCGTCGCTTCCGGCAACGCGATGATCACCTCGTCAATGTCGAACTCTTGCACGACCGTCCCCAACTGCTCGACTTTGCCCAACACTGGCAAACCCAAAACCCTTTCGCCGGCAAGCCGATCGTCCAAAAATCCCATCGGGCGATAGCCCAGCCGCGAATTCCGCAGCCGCTCCAAAATCAAATTGCCGGCTTCGCCCGCGCCGACGATCAACAAGCGCGATTCCGCCCACCCGCGCGCGTACAAGCGCGCGCGCAACGCGTGATGCGCGAGGCGGCCGATGCCGACGAGCAACATCGCGGCGATCCAAAAATACGCGATCATCACGCGCGGGTAATCCAGATCGTTCCGATAGACGAACGCGGTGAACGCGATGCCAACGATCATGCTGATCGAAACGGCGGAAAAAACTTTGTACAGCTCATCCAGCCGCGTCAAGCCGCGCCCAAAGTGATACAACTTGTAGAAAAATAACACGCCCACGACTGCGAGCGCGTTCAACAACATCATCCCGATGTAATAACTGAATGGCTGGATGACTTGACTGGGGTCTTGGGGACGCAGACGAAACGCGAGGAAAAACGCGAGGCATGTGACCGCGATGTCCGTGCCAATCAGCGTCGAGGTGAAAAAAAGATTCGCGTGCCGTTTGATCATCGCAGCTCTGCCGCGTTGGGCGCGGGCGGCAGCGCGCGCCGCATTTCTGCCATCAAGCGCGGTCCGCCCCGCAGCGCGAGCCCGAACGTGATAAGCGCGCGCACCGACCGGCGCGTGGAGTGGGCGTAATATTTTTTGTAGAAAATATACGCGGCGCGCCAAAATTCGTAGCGCGCGCGCGCGGAGCCGCGCGAGGCGGAGCGTTTGTGATGCAACACCACGACGCCGGGATTATAGTACACTTTCCAGCCGCGCTGTTTGATGCGCAGCGCGAGATCGAGGTCTTCGCCGTACATGAAAAACGTTTCGTCGAGGAGACCGGCTTGGCGCAGCGTTTCCGTCCGCAGCATCATAAATGCGCCGACGACCGAATCCACTTCGGCGACTTGATTCTCATCGAGAAACGTCAGATTGTAACGCGCCAAGCGTTGGCTCTTGCGAAAAAGCCGGTCGAGGTAGAGCGTGTGATAGATCGAGTTTTCCGGGTCGGGAAAACTGCGGCGGCAGGCGAGATCGAGCTTGCGATTCTCCATCACCAGTTTCGGTCCAGCGATGCCGGCGTCCGGCTGCGCGCGAAAAAACTCGATCATTTGCGCGAGCGCGTCCGGCGGCAGCACCGTATCGGGATTGAGCAGGAGCGAATATTGCGGCGTGGGGCGCAAGGCGAGAATTTTTCGCAAGCCCAAATTGTTCGCGTACGCATAGCCGCCGTTCGTGTCGCTGGAGATCAGGAGCGTTGCCGGAAATTCGCGGCGCACCATTTCCGCGCTGCCGTCCGGCGAATTGTTGTCCACGACGTACGTGATGAGCGCGACGCCGCGTTGAGCCGCGAGCGATTGCAAGCATTCGCGCAGACGATCACGCGTGTTATAGTTGACAATGACAATACCGAGGTCGAACACTGAAAGTGCTTTTAGCATTGTCAGAGATTTTAGCACGAGCAAGGGGATGCGTCAAAAACGAAAGACGGTTGCCAAATCTTTTCACTCGCGCTAAACTCCCCGCGATGAAACGCGTCCTCTGGCTATGCATCTTTCTTGCCGCGTGCGATGCTGAGCCCACAACGCCTGATATTTTTCCATCACCACCTGAAATTCCGGTAACTGAAATTCCAACTCCTCCCCTTCGCCCCTCCCCTAATAGGGGAGGGGTTGGGGGTGAGGTTGCAACGCCTTCGCCCGCGATTCCACCGATTGCCGCGCCGACGCGCGCGCCGCTCCTTGCCGCGCTGAACAAAACGCTCGCCGCGCAAAAATATCGCGTGACGATGCAGATGAACGTCAAGCCCGGCAACGCGCCGGCATTCGCGCTGAGCTTGCAAGGTGAAGCCAGCGGCGATAATTCGCATTCCACGTTTCAACTCGGCGGCGAGTCGATCGAGTTGACCGTCGTGCGCGGGCAGAATTATGCGAAAGGCGCGCGGGCGCTTGGCGTGCCGAATCTCACGAAATGGTATTCGATTACGCCGGATCTGGCGGATGCCGTGCGCTTTCCATTCGCGCCGGCAGAAATTTTGGCTGCACTCGCGGCGACCGGCATGACGCAAAATTTCAAAGCCGGCGCGCGCCAAGTCCTCGATGGAATGAATTGCCAAATTTGGAATTACGCGCCGGCATCGCTCGCGGACGCTGGCATCGCGCACGCGTTGGGGCTGGACGCGCCGAATACGGTCTTCGGCGCGGTGGAGCAATCGGCTATGAATGTGTGGATCTGCGATGACGGCGCGTGGCATCAGTGGACGCTGGACGTTGCCTCGCATAAACCGAACGCGCCGAATGAAAAAGGAACTCTGCGCGTGGCATTACACATTTGGGATTTCAATAGCGCCGCGATTACCATTGTTGCGCCGGCAAATGCCGAGCCGTTTCAAATCGGCGCGCCAAAACCGTAGCGCGAAAAACGCGGAAACGCGAAAGGCACAAAATCAGAGCAGACACAGTCCATCACAGATTAATGAGGGAGGCGTTCTCTA
>JACQGS010000006.1 GCA_016199405.1 Chloroflexota bacterium
AGCAATTCTTTTACGCGCGCGTGCAGGGGTCCGGTGTGCGGATCAGTGACGATGCCCAACTGCGCTTGCTGCATCAGCGCGATTACTTTTTGCAAGTACGGCGTCGCATACAGCGCCATCGCGCGCGCATGATGCGCGAGCGCGCGTCCCTGCCAGCCGCGCACAATCGTTTCGACTGCCATCGCTTCGAGCGTACGCAAACCGGCGTCGCCGGCGTCGTCCACGAGCATCGAAACATCTTTATTGAATTCTTGCGCGAGATCGAAAATAAACTGGATGTGCGCGGCGGAATCCGCGTCCGTGTATTCGATCCACGGAATCCCGCCGACCACATCCGCGCCGAGTTGCATTGCCGCGCGCATCAATTCACGCGCGCCCGCCTCGCGCCCAATGCCGTCTTGCGCGAACGCGACGACCTGAATTTCTACGACGCCGCGAAATTCCTCGCGCGCGCGAAGTAATGCTTTGACGCCTTCCAGCCGCGCTTGCGAATCCACGTCCGCGAGCGCGCGGATGTGCGTGCAACCGTAATACGCGGCGAGCGCAACCGCGCGCCGGACGTTGGCGACAATCCAATCTTCGGCGTACTCGGCTTTGACCCGCGCGGCGAGTTCGATCGCGTTCATCGCTTTGCCCATGCCGTCGGCTTGATAACTCTGTGTCGCGTTCGCCGCGTTTTTCATCCGAAAGAGCGTGTAAACTTTGCAGAGATGCAGATGCGGATTGATAAACGATTCCGTGACGAGATTGCCCCGCGCGTCGATTTCATCGCGCGCGGGGTCGGCGATCTGCGCGTCGATTGCCGCGATGCGCGCGTCACGAATCGCGATATCGAATAGTTGATCGAGTTTGCCGCGCAAGCGCGCGCGGCGGATAAGAAGGTCAAAGGATTGAGGCATTGGAGGGAAAGACCTGACAGGTCTGCAGAGACCTGTCAGGTCTTGAAACTCTACTCGCTCGCGGGCGCGCCCGCCCCAGCCGTCGTTTCCGCTGGTTTGAAAACGAGGAAGAGCGCGTTGATCAAAATTCCCAAAAGCGCCGCCGTCGCAATTGCCGGCAACCCGTTCGGGAAAATCGGCGGCACCGGAATCGGCAGCAAGCCGTTCGCATAACCGATATTGCCCCCAATGCCGACGACCATAATCGTCGCGCCGACCGCGAGTTGCCGCGGGTCAAACATGCTTACTTTGTTCTCGATCATCAGCGCGATGCCCTGCATGCCGATGACGCCGAACAAGTAAATCGCCAGTCCGCCGCTGACTGGCATCGGCACGGTGTTGATGATCGCCGCGAGCGTGCCGCTGAACGCGAGCAAAATCGCGATGACGCCCGCGGCGATGAGCGCGGGACCCGAGTAGTTGCGGGTAATCGCCATCAACGAATTGTTCTCGCCATAGTTCGTGCCAGCCGTCGCGCCGATCAAGCCGTGCAGAAAATCGCCGACGCCGTCAAAAACCAAATTCCAGCCGATGTTTTCATCGAGATGAAGTTTCTCGCGCCCCATCTCTTCGGCAGTCCGATCCACGTACAAACTGATTTGATAGAGATGCGCGGTCGATTCCGGAATCGTCGCAACCGCCATAATGCCGATGCTAAAGATCGCGGTCCAGACCAGTGGGTGACCAAAATTGGGGAAGGTGATGTTCGGGATCGCAAACACCGCCGATTTCCCAATGGGTGAGGTATCCACCATGCCGAGCACAAAGGCGAGCGCGTAGCCGGCAAGCGCGCCGAGCAGAACCGGAATCATGCCCATAAAACCGCGTCCGCGCAAGTACACCGAGAACGCGATGGTCGTGATGAGCGTAAAGACCGCCACGAGCAGGAATTTGGGATCGGCTTCTTTCAGTCCGAGCGCGGTGCCAGTCGCGAGACCGAGCGCGGCAAAGCCGAGACCGAAACCGATGACGCACGCGACCGAACCAGTTGCGACGGGCGGCAACACCTTGTCCACCGCGGCTTTGCCCACCGTCTTGATGAGAAAGCCGATGAGGATATTCAGAATACCGGTCGCGACGATGCCGGCTTGCATCGTGGAAAGAACTTCGTTTGGCAAGGGCGTCGCAAACTGGATCGCCTTGCCGGTATACGCTTGCGCGATCGCAAAGTACGCCGCGATGTAACTGAAACTGGAGCCGTAGTACAGGGGAATGAATTTGCCGATCGTCCATTTCGACAGCATCAGCGCGACGATGGTCGAAATGCCGGAGCCAAGCAAAACGGTGCCGACATGGAAACCGCACAACAGCGCGACGAAAACCGTCGCGGGGAACATCGTGAGAATGTGCTGAAGACCGAGTAGAACGAGCCGCACCGGCGGCGGCATATCGTTGGGCAGATATGCCAAAACCTTGGTTTGCGCAGACATCGTTGTCTCTCCTTTTGAGAAAATGATTTTCGATCAACGGCGTGCGTTCAATGCAAGGTGTTATGCTTTCGCTCACCTCCTTTTTGGAATTTGGAAATTGGGAGTTGGAATTTTATCTTTTCTCTGTGTTCCCTGTGTCCTCTGTGGCTATCCAATCTCCACTTCGGCTTCGATCTCGACCGGAATATTTGCCGGCAATTCCGCGACGCCAATCGCCGATCGCGCGTGCGCGCCGGCATCCGCGCCGTACAATTCTAAAATCAAATCCGAAAAGCCATTGATGACGTTCGGCGTTTGATTGAAACCCGGCGCGGCATTCACCATTCCAAACACCCGACACCACGCGACGATGCGATCCAAATCGCCCAACTCGCGCTGGAGACTACCCAGAATTGCCAGCCCCGTCAAGCGCGCGGCTTGATACGCTTGCTCGACCGTCAAATCCTTGCCGACCTTGCCGAGCGGTTGCGCGAGCGATCCGTCCGCGTTCAACGGTCCGTGTCCGGAAATATACACGCGATTGCCACGCACACGCACGAACGCGAACGGCAATTTCATTCCCGGCGGCGTCATCATGCGCGCCGGCAAAACGAGACCGATTGATTTCAATTTTGCTTCGATGATTGCCATACCTAACTCCACTCCCCCCTTCAATCCCCCCTCTCCTTTTTCTTGACGTACCGTCAGGAGGAAGGAGAGGGGGCAGGGGGTGAGGTCACACCAACTTTTCAAATCGCGCAATATCCCCGCGCACGACATCCAAACTCGCGCGCCAAAAATCCTTGGAACGCGTGTCAATTCCAAAGCGCGCGGCAAGTTCCGCCGCGTCGCCCATGCCAGTGGACGAAAGCAATTCGTCATAGCCGGCTTTGAACTTTTTGGGATCGTCTTGCGACCGCGCGTACAGCCCCAACCCAAACAACAACCCGAACATGTACGGATAATTGTAAAACGTCGAGCCGTAATAATGCGGCTTCATCGCCCACATATACGCGTGCAACGCGTTCGGGTCGAGACCGTCGCCGTAGGTTTGCTTTTGCGCGTCAAGCATGATCTCGCAAAATTCGTCGGACGACAACTCGCGTTGCGCACGCTTTTCAAAAACGGTCTGCTCGAAAATAAACCGGCTCGTGATATCCACGACGACTTGGCACGCGTCCTGCAACCCGGTTTCCAAAATCATCAGCTGTTCTTTCGGCTCGGCTTTTTCGAGCGCGGCATGCTCCACCAACCGCTGACAAAAAATGCTGGCGGTCTCCGCGAGCGTCATCGGCGTCGAGCGTTGCAACATCGTGCGCGGCGCGAGATTGAGATTATGATACGCGTGCCCCAGTTC
>JACQGS010000011.1 GCA_016199405.1 Chloroflexota bacterium
ATTCCAGACGAGCCCGGAGATGGCGAATGCCTCGCCCCTACTGTGCGCACAAATTCTACAATTGTTGCTTCCGCTTCGCCGCGCGCGACAAAATCAACTTCGGGACGTGCGAGCGATTCGTCTGGCATGAGCGTCGGGTGCGGACCGCCGAGGATCGTGATCGCGCCAAACGATTTGGCGATTTGCGCGGCGTGCCAGGCGTTGTGAATCAATGGGGTCGGCGACGAAATGCCGACGACATCGAAATGCTCGCGCGCGAGGCGCGCCTCGAGCAGTTCATCTTCGACTGCGCCGTCGTAAATCGCGACGTCAGTCAGCCCGGCGTGAATCAGCGCGCCGGCGAGATACCCCAGCCCATTGTGAATGTGTCGGCGTGAATTCCATACCGGTGTATCCGGCGAAACCAGCAAAATCTTCATTGCCACTATTCTCTTGCCGGATTCGATCAATTACTAGGGGCATTCGTCAGCGCAATCGGATGTTGCTTGACAAGGCGACCTCAAATATGGTAAACTGACGCCGGTTGACGAGTTGGCGATGAATTTATCAAGTAAAACTTGTAAATCCTATTGGCGTACCGGCTGAGCGAGGACTTCACCCATCGAGGCGTGAGGCGTAATCGCTCACGCCTCTTTTCTTGAGTAACGCAATTTGCCAAATTGCGCAACAAGGGGCGCTAGCTCAATTGGCAGAGCAACAGCCTTTTAAGCTGTGGGTTCAGGGTTCGATTCCCTGGCGCCTCACTGACGCTTTTCGCGTTGGTCATCGCGATTCATCGCGTCCAACCCAATGCGGAAAGCGTCATCGGCAGGCAAGTGATCTGTCGCTCGCGGTCACGCGAGAGGAACTTCCCGACTCCCCGCCGGTTGCATCGCACCCGGCGCGGTTGCCTCACGAAAAAGCAAGTGAGGGCATAACTCACCCAACCCTCTCCTAAGAGGAGAGGGGGAAGCGGGGTATGACGACAACTGCAACAGAGAGCACATCTCACTTCCTCACCCAACCCTCTCCCACAAGGAGCGGGGAAAGTGGAGGAGCGAAGGTTGAAACGGTGGGGTAAGAGCCCACCAGCGTCGCAAGCAATTGCGGCGGCTAGGCGAATGTCCAACTGGGAGCAAGGCGGGTGGGATTGGCTCGCTAGCCCTGCGATTTATCGCGGGGGAAGCAGTTGATTCCCGTCGCAGTGGAAATGCAACACCGATTAACTTTCGGTCGCGTAATTTTCACCGTTGATCGCAAGATCGACGAGAGAGATGGCGGAAGGAACAGAATCGGGAGTACGACTTGCTTGCCGATTGCTTTGTCCAATTACGATATAGAAAGGAGCACAACGAACTCAATGCGTGCAGAAATCTTGTTTCCTCACTCCACCGTCAGCGCGTTGATCGGTTTTCGCAGCACCAAATGGCGCGATTTGATCCGGCGCGTCGCGCGGCTGCCGGAGGATGATCCAGAAGCATTGGCGTTTTCGCTGATGATGATTCGATTGAACGGTTGTTTGGATTGCAACCCGGATCGGTTTAAAGCGTTGATGGGGTGCGCGGCGTGCGCCAAGCGCACGATTGGCGGATATAAAGGTTCGGACGATGCCTTACTGCTCGCGTACAAGAAATCGCGGGCGGAGGTTGAAAAATTTTCCGTGGGCGAGCAGATGTTAGAACAAGCCGCGTAGTTTGTTCGGCTCGCCGGCGAGTTGATTTGAGGTGATGGCGCTGTGAACGCGGTGCTGGTACTGAATGCCACTTACGAGCCGCTTAATATCGTGAGTGTTCAGCGAGCGATTGTATTGCTGCTGAAGGACAAAGCGGAAGTCGTCGAAGCGGCGCAACAAAAGATTCGCGCCGAGCGATTGGCGATGGATTGGCCACTGGTGATTCGACTGGTGACATTTGTGCCGATTCCGCGTCGCTTGCCGTTGCCGCTGTCGCGACGCACTGTGCTCGCGCGGGATCTCTACACCTGCCAGTACTGCGGCGGACGACCTCACAAAACCGAACTCACGATCGATCATGTCATTCCGCGTTCACGCGGCGGCACGACGTTGTGGGAAAATGTCGTGACGGCTTGCGGTCCGTGCAATCGCCGCAAAGGCGATCGCACGCCGGAAGAGGCGCGCATGAAAATGCTCTCGCATCCGGTGCGCCCGCGCTTTTTGGCGATTGTGCTGATGGGCGAGGCGAACGCGCACATGGCGTGGCGCAAATATCTTGCGGTCTAACCCATAGCCAGAATTAAACGAATTCGCCGCAGGCGCGGTGTTGCGCTTGCGGCGATTTTTTTCTGAGGACGGCAATGCTGCTGACATTGAATCAATTTGGACTTAACCGCAACCTCTCGGTTTTGAGCGCGACGATTTTTGTCAACGTCTTTGTGCGCTTTACGTGGGATCCGCTATTGCCCCTGTATTTGCGGCGGCTCGGCGCGAACGATCTCGAAATCGGTTTCGCGTTCACAGTCATGACGGTTGCGCGCACTTTATTTTCGATTCTGGGCGGCGTGCTCGCGGATCGCTTTGGACGCGTCGCGGTGCTCGCTCTGCCGATGTTCGCCGTCGGCGCGTTGTATATCGTTGCGAGCGGGGTTACGGACCGCGGATTATTCGTATTGGTGCTAACGATTGCGAACGTATTCGGCGCGTTGCAATGGCCCGCGCTTGCCGCGATGACGGCGGAATCGGCGGTCAACGGTCAACTCGCGCGCGCGTATAGTTGGACGGAAGCCGCGGTCTTGAGCGGCGTCATTGGCGGACCGATCGCCGGCGCGGCATTGCTCGGTGTGCTGGATATTCCCGGCTTGATGGTCATCAATGGCGGGGTTTTGTTGGTAATGGGGTTGATTCGCTTGCGCGGCTTGCGCGAGACCGCGCCCAAAACGCACAACGCGGCGTTGCTGAAGATCCGCGCCGCATTCGAGCCGCGCCTGTATTGGTACATCGTGATGATGTGCCTGCAAGCCGCCGCGTTTGCGATCACCTTCGGACCTTTTTTTGCGATCTTGTCGCGCGATGTGTGGCATTTGGGCGAGGCGGAAATCAATTTGCTTTTTTCGCTGGGCAGTGTGGCATCCTTGATCGGGATCGTGGCTGGACGGTTGACCGACCGATGGGGCGCGCGGCGCGTCGTCTTGCTTTCCGCGATCGCGTATAGCATCGCCTCGGCGGCATGGGGACTCGCACCGAGTTGGGAATGGGGCGTCATCCCATTGTTGATTGCGTTTGGATTTAGCGAAGGCGTGCTGATCGCGCAACAAACGATGCAAGCGGAAATCACGAATCAAGAAACGCGTTCCTCGGTGATCGGGGTCATCGCCACGATTTCCGGATTTGCCGGCGGCATCGGACCGACGCTCGGCGCGTGGCTGATTACGCTCGGCGGAAACGCGATGCCTTTTCTCGCGGCGGGCGCGATGGGTTTGTTGATGGCGGGCGCGGTGTTGCCAATAAGGAAAAAGGTGACGGGTGACATGTGACGAGGGGAGCCCTATATCCCACGTCGCATGTCACATGCCACATGCCCCGCGTCATTTGAACAAACTCGATTGCAATCCGTCGCCGACCAAATTGATTGAAAGCGCGGTGAGCAAAATCATCAGCCCCGGAAAAAACGCGACCCACCACGTGCCGCTGAGAAT
>JACQGS010000126.1 GCA_016199405.1 Chloroflexota bacterium
GCATACCGCTGCGTTTGCTTGTTGCTTTTCGCTTTTCGCTTTTGCCTTGCTCTACGTGCCCTCTTCCCAACTCGTCAAATACTTTGCTTGCTCCGGCGTCAGCGTGTCAATGTGAATCCCCATCCCCGCGAGTTTCAGCCGCGCGATTTCTTTGTCAATGTCTGCCGGCACCGCGAACACATTTTTCGGCAACGTCTTGTAATGCTTTGCCAAATATTCCGCGGCAAGTGCCTGATTCGCAAAACTCATATCCATCACCGACGACGGATGTCCTTCCGCCGCCGCGAGATTCACAAGCCGACCTTCTGCCAGCAAATTGATGCGGCGGCCGTCGTGCAAAATATATTGGTCCACCGAATCGCGCACATGGCGTTTTTCTTTTGCCATTTTTTCGAGCGATGGAATATTGATCTCGACGTTGAAATGCCCCGAGTTGGCGACGATCGCGCCGTCTTTCATCGCGGCGAGATGCGGTTCGTCAATGACATTCTTGTCGCCGGTCGCGGTCACAAAAATATCGCCGACTCTTGCCGCGTCTTGCATCTTCATCACTTCATAGCCATCCATTACGGCTTCGAGCGCGCGCAACGGATCGACCTCGGTGATGATCACACGCGCGCCCATCCCGCGCGCGCGCATCGCGATGCCGCGCGAGCACCAGCCATAGCCGGCGGTGACGAAGACGCGCCCCGCGAACAAAACATTCGTCGCGCGAATAATTCCATCCAGCGTGGATTGCCCGGTGCCGTAGCGATTGTCAAAGAAATGTTTCGTCTGCGCGTCGTTCACGGCGACGACCGGATATTTCAGCGCGCCTTCTGCCGCCATCGCGCGCAAACGAATGACGCCGGTCGTCGTCTCTTCGGTCCCGCCGATCACGCCGGGCAAAAGATCGGTGCGCTCTTTGTGCAGCGTCGAAAGTAAATCCGCGCCGTCGTCCATCGTGATGTTCGGTTGAACGTCGAGCGCGCTGTGCAAATGTTTGTAATACGTCGCATTGTCTTCGCCTTTGATTGCAAAGACCGGCACTTCGAAATCCGCGACGAGCGATGCGGCAACATCGTCTTGCGTCGAAAGCGGATTCGACGCGGCAAGCACAACATCCGCGCCGCCCGCGACGAGCGTCCACATCAAATTGCCGGTTTCGGCGGTCACGTGCAAACACGCCGCGACGGTCAGCCCTTTGAGCGGCTGTTCTTTTTCAAAGCGCGCGCGGATTTGGCGCAAGACCGGCATATCGTTCTCCGCCCATTGAATGCGGAAGCGCCCTTTTTCCGCGAGCGATTGATCTTTCACATCGAAAATCTTTTTGGACATTCTGCTCCTCTGAAGTAATTTCGGATATCGGATTTCGAATTTCGGATTTTTCAACCTTCCGAAATCCGCGACACTTGCACCTGCGGTAACGCAAGTGCAGGTGTCCGCAATCCGAAATTGTTCTCTTACCAACCCAGCGCTTTTCCAAATGCTTCCCTAAATCGAATCTCAAACTGCTCAAGCGAATACCGATGATTCTGCGTGCCGTGCTCTTCGAGCGCGTACGTCGCGGCGAGCGCGCCGATGCGCCCGGTAATTTCCCACGGCATTTTTTTCAACAGCCCCTTCAAAATGCCGCCGCGATACGCGTCACCGGCGCCGGTCGGATCGGCTTCGTGGCTCGGAGGCACCGGCGGAATGTCGTACTGCTTGCCCTGCGCGCGAATCGTCGAGCC
The DNA here is from genome assembly GCA_016199405.1 of Chloroflexota bacterium. GTDB lineage: Bacteria > Chloroflexota > Anaerolineae > UBA4142 > UBA4142 > JACQGS01. The sequence goes on from JACQGS010000126.1 coordinate 1,713, forward strand.
CTTGTCGCCGCGCGTGATGATGAGCGTTTGCGTTGCGCGCGCCACGTCGTCATCGCCCCAGCCGGTTTTGTTTTTCAGCATTTCAAATTCGTAATCGTTGACAATCGTCATCGTCGAGCTGCGCACGCCGTCTTTGATTTCGTCGCCGGAAAGCCGGATGATTTGCTGGCTCGGATCGTAAATGTACGGCAGGCGTAACTCTTGGCATTCGCGCGCGTACTGCACCATCGCGCGCGGATCGTTCGGCGAGATGACGACGAGATCGATCGCGCCGTTGCCACGCTGCTGTTTGAAGGAGAGCGTATGCGCGTGCGCCATCGCGCCGGTGTAGAACGACGCGATTTGATTTTGATCGCGGTCGGTGCTGACGAAAAACGATGCCGTGAAATCGTCCGGAATTTCGACGATGCCGGTCGTGTCGATGCCATTCTGTTCGAGCCACGCGCGATATTCCGCAAAATCCTGTCCGACCGTCGCCATGATGCGCGGCCTTTCGCCGAGCAGCGCGAGATTGTACGCGATGTTCGTCGCGATGCCGCCGCGCTGTTTCTTCATCGAGTCGACGAGAAACGAAACGGAAATATTCGCAATTTGATCCGGCAAAATATGCTCTTTGAAATAGCCGGGAAATTGCATGATGTAATCGTACGCGATCGAACCGGTAATCAGAACACTCAAGTGCGAGACTCCTCTACAATTTGAACCGCCGCGCAAATTCGGCGGGGGTCAGAATCGAGATGCCTTCGACGTTCTTCAACTCCAGAAGATGGCGATCGCCGGACACAATGTAATCTGCATCCCCCTCCACCGCGCAGGCAACAACGATATCGTCCTTCACCCACCTGCGCGTTGGAATTCCTTCGACCCAAGTTGCATTTTTCTTAAAGTACTCGATATATGCGTCTATCCCCGCGACTGTGTCGGGATAACGCTCGGTGATATGCGGGCGATGAATTACGTCCTCGAACTCAAGCAAAAGCAATCCCGAAAAGACCAGCGAAACCTTTCCGGATCGAAAAGCATCCAGAATATGCGCCGACGCGCCATGATGACTAATCGTTCCGCTGACCAGAACGTTCGTGTCAACGACTAGTTTTGGCGAGCCGCTCCGCACGAACCTCGTGAACCGCTTGGTTAATCTCTTCCATAAGGACATCTTCGTCTATCTCCAGGTTCGCGGCGCGCGAGGCACGCAATGCCTCATCGAAACGACGCTCAATCTCTTCGCGCGAATTCTCGTCAATCACCTTGCGAATCTTGATCCGTTCTTCAAAAGGCAATTGACGAATCGCCTCTATCAATTGTTCAACCGATAATCTCAGACTCACCGAAGCCATGTTACACCTCCTCTAATCCGCCGCATCCATCAACCGCAACAAATTTTCTTTGAACGGCGCGCGTACGATGCCGCGTTCCGTTACGAGCGCGGTGATATATTTATGCGGCGTTACGTCAAATGCCGGATTGCCAACGCGCACGCCGTCCGGCGCGATTTGCATGCCTTCAATGTGCGTTACCTCGCGCGCGTCGCGCTCTTCGATGGGAATCGCGTCGCCGTCCGCGAGCGTCATATCAATCGTCGTCGTCGGCATCACCGCGTAAAAGGGCGCGCCGTTTTCTTTCGCGACGACCGCGAGTTTGTACGTGCCGATTTTATTCGCGACATCGCCGTTCGCCGCGACGCGATCCGCGCCGACGAAGCATTTCTGCGCGAGTCCTTTGCGTAAATAATAACCGGACGCGTTGTCGGCAATCAGCGTCATCGGTACGCCGTACTGCTGCAATTCCCACGCAGTCAAGCGCGCGCCTTGCAAGCGCGGGCGCGTTTCATCTACGAGCACGTGAATTTTTTTCCCATCCCGATGCGCCTGAATGATGCAGCCGAGCGCGGTGCCAATGTCCACCGTCGCGAGCGGACCGGTGTTGCAATGATGAATGATCGTGTCGCCGTCGTCAATCAGCGCCGCGCCGAATTGCGCCATCTTGCGATTTGTTTCCACGTCTTCATCCGCGATGCGTTGCGCTTCGGACGCAAGCGCGTCGCGCAAATCGCCCACACCGGCGTTTTGGGCGCGTGCGAATTTCATCATGCGATCCAATGCCCACATCAAATTGACGGCGGTCGGCCGCGTCGCGCGCAATATTTTTTCCGCCGCATCGAGATCGCGTAACAGTTCGTCACGCGATGCCGCGCACGATTCGCGCGCCGCCAGCGCGAGCCCAAACGCCGCCGCCGCGCCAATCGCCGGCGCGCCGCGGATCGTCATATCCTTGATTGCGTGCGCGACCGCGCGGTAATCGCGGCATTCGACCATTTCGAGTTGCCGAGGCAGTTTGCGCTGGTCAACCATTTTCACGACGCCGTCGTGCATCTCAATCGTTCGCATCAATTATTCCGGGCGGTTGCTTGCGGGCAACAAAAAATTCTCTCGAACGAGAGAATTCAAACGAATATCTCTCATCTTTCAAGCACGATCGCTTGACGGAGTTGGCACCGGTGGAAAGGGGCAAGTGGCACGTGACGCATGACGAGGATAGAAAACCTTGTCACTTGTCATTCGACACTTTCACTTTCCAGGTTGCCGAGGTTTCACAGGGCCGATCCCTCCACCTCTCTGGATGAGTGTCCAGTTGGCTATTCAATTGTGCGAGTATTTTATAGCATAGAGATTTTGATTTGTCAAAACAATTCGTGATTTCAAATTATGGGACGGTCTCCGGTCCCTGATCGCGAAAGAGATCGATGAACTCGCGAATGACCGTTTCGTCAACGGCGGAGCAAGTTTGTAAAATCGTCCACGCCGTGATCGCAATCTTGACGTTCGCCGGCAACCCCGGATTCGGCGCGAGCAGCATATGATGGCTATCGCTTTTGACAATCGCGATCAGTTGTTGCACTTGCGCGGGCGTCAAATTTTGATACTGAATGACGATGCCGCCATGTTCCAAATTGTGCACAATTTGTTCTTGCACCTGCGGCGTCGAGTAAATGCCCCACTCTTGCGGTTGCGCCCAGTGCCACCCGCTCGTCGGCGGATTGGAATTGTATGGGGGATGCGCTTGATTCGGTAGAACGTGCTCCAGACCTTGCTCCTCAAAAAAGAAAACGTTGCTGCAGGTCGCGCCACTGGAAGGAGTGACGGCCGTCCTCGGCGCGGTCGGTGCGGCAAGAATACTTTGCGAAGTTGGCGTGCGACTCGCGGCAGAGAGAAGATTGCTTTGCGTCAAAACAAAATATCCGCCGACCGCGACGCCGAGCAGAATAAAGCAGACCAGGAAACATCCGATCACGCCGAAGATGATCCAGGGCGTGCGATTGGGTTTGGTAGCAGGCGATTCAGTCATCCGAGTTTCTCCTCCCGACGAGATGCGAGGATTATAACACAAAACTATTTTGGCACGCGCACATTTCCGATGACTACAAAACCTGCGCCGCTCGATGGCAACCGCGCGCCATCGCTCGGGCGATACAAACCAACGCGCACCGCATACTCAGCCGGCGCGATATCGCGCGGCAGCGCGATCACCATCTCATCCGCGACGATTTCGCCGGCGTCCCAGAAGGATGTCGGATACGCGCCGCGCTGTGGCGGGCTGTCCGCTTGCGCGATCAAATTTCCGCGCGCATCCACCAGATGCGCAAAAACGGTGTAATCCTCGGCGATCATCGCGCGCGCGCGCCAAAATAATTTCACGCGTACATTCGCAGCGTCGTTTTGGATGGCATAACCCGCGAGCGTGATCTGATCGCCAAACATGTACTCGACCGGATTCTCGACCACGATTCGCGCGTGCCCGCTAATTTTGAATCGCGCGATTACAGGCGTCACGACGCGTCCTTGCGGGTCGCGCGCGGCAAGATTTTGTAGCGACGCTTTGCGGTACACCGCGACCTCGACGCGCGCGACTTGCGGCGCGCGCGCGTCCGCCGCGACCGGCACGCGATATTTATCCACGATCACTTCGCCCGGCTGCCACAAGCGCGTCGGATACAACCCATTACCCGGATACGCGTCCCACTCCCCAATTTTTTTCCCGTCCGCGTCTACAAGCGCGATCCCAACCGAAAAATCCTCGGCGAGCCGCGTATTGCTTCGCCAGTAAATGGTAATTGGTAATTCGGAATTGGGCGCGACGGATTTTTGCGGCAAGTCGTAGCCGATTTGTTCGATTTTGTCGTCGTAAAAGATTCGCGTGTTGCGGGGAATGTTCGCGTCGTCGTTCAAGCGCGTGGGAAGCGCGTATGCCGGGGCGATCAGCGTGACGGGAGCGGCGACGGCAAAGCTGAAAGTAAAAAGTGAAAAGGCAAAAGGCAAAACCGAAAACTTGAAAACTTGAAACCTGAAACCTGAAACCTGCAACTGTGAGAGTCCGTGTGCCAATAACAAGGCAATTGCCGCGATGGCGGGGAAAAGCAGCCGCCCTTGCGATGCAAGCGTCAGCATCGTCCAGCGTATCAGCGCGAGGAAAATTATCGCCAGCCATAACACGGGCAGAGCAAGCAAACGCGGCAGCGCGCGTCGCGTAATCCCGATCAGCAAGCCAATTGTCGCGAGCACCGTGAACGCGTCGAGCGCGACATACACCCATTCCGGCGCGATGATATTCACGCCGCCGAAATTGCCCCAAAACGAAATGCGCAAGCCCTGAAATTCATTCAGCAGTGTCATCAGCGTCGCCGGGTCTCGGCGCGCGCCGGCGATCGCGACAAAGACGTTGAGCGCGAGCGGATTGCCGTAGAGAAAATAATTACGCGCGTACCACCAAAACGCCATGAGAAAGACGCTTCCGACACAAACAAGTATTCCGGTGACGGGTGACGGGTGACGGGTGGCGAGGAGACTTTTCCCGTCACACGCCACTCGCCACTTGTCACGTCTGGCCCGCCAAAGCATATAAACAAAAACCGCGCTAGCCAACCCCAACATTCCCAACAAACTCACCTTCGTTAACGCGCCCATCCCGAGGACGATGCCCAAGATGATAAATTGCCGTATCGTCGCGCCGCGCGTGGTCAGCCGCGTGAGCAAAAGCAATGCGAGCGTTGCGAGCATCACGGCGAGACTGTCGTTATTCACCGACGCGCTGATAAAGAGAAACATCGGATTGAAGGCGAC
>JACQGS010000129.1 GCA_016199405.1 Chloroflexota bacterium
GTGATCAGCACCTTGGCGCGCGTCGTCCCCGCCGCGATGTCTTTCAACAACCGCGCGGCGTCAGGTTCCACGCACGCCCGCGCCTCGCGCGATTCATCCGTTGACCCATCGCGCTGGTACGCCGCATCGAGCCGCGCGTACGCGCGCAGTTGCCGCTCGAATCCATCGAGCACAAAGAGCACGCGCTTGCTCTGCAACTCGCGGCGCAATTCCAGTGCGCGATCGTACGTCGTCGGAAAACGCGCGGCGTCAATCTCGTGACCGCTGACGTACTTCAACGCTTCGTCAACAAATTTCGCGAACGACGCTTCGCCTTCGTAGAACGACCACCACAGCACTCCGTGCAAATCCCAATTCCCAAACCCCAATTTCAAAATGTCTTGCGTTAGCCAATACCACGCGAGTGCGGATTTGCCCATGCCGCCCATCGCAACGAGCGCGCAGATGGGATGCGCGTCGTCGGCGAGCCACGCGGTCAACTCTTTGCGTTCTTGTGCGCGACCTGTGAAGTTGGATTGGAGCGCGTAGGGGTGAACAAGATTCGGAGATTGAGAGATTGAGAGATTAGAGATTGCGCGTTCGCGCGGGGGAAGTGCGCGCAATTTACCAACTGGCGCGGCAGGCGTCGCGGGTTGATTTGTGAGGCGACGATAGAGCGATTCGTAGCCAGCGTCATCGCTGACGAAATAGTACGTGGTCGGTTGAAGCGGAGCAGAAATATGTTTTGTGTCCGCGCGATCAAACACTAGCGGAATAAATTTTTCGTTGACGCCGCCAGCGTTGTAGAGGTGCGAGTAAATGATCGCAGATTCCCACATCACGCCGAGACCTTTGCCCGCGTCTTCCTTCAGCACACGATGCAAATATGTCTCGGTGCAAACCAGCAAAACAAATCTCGCATCGCGAATTTGTTTTTCCATCCAGAGTTGCCAACCCTCTGGCGGCGCGGCTTGGTACTGATCGATCATCGCGTCGATGCCGTCCGCGCGTAATCGGTCGGCAAGCGCAAGCACGCGCGCTTCGTGTTGCGGCGAGTCGTGACTGTAACTGATGAAAACGCTGATCGTGTCGTCGGGCATCGTTGACCCTCCGATGAGTCCGTGCCAGAAACCCGTTTTCTGCGAGAAAACGGGTTTCTTGTTTACGTTTCACCGTTCTATCTCAAAGCCTTGAGGTCCTCCGCGTACTCCGGCAACCCATAGTGAATCGGGATTCTGCGCGCGCCCAAGAGTATTTGAAAATCCCACGCGGTCATTCCCGTCATCTCGCGTGCTTTACCGAAAGAAAGTTTGCCCTGCTGGAAAAGATGCAGGGCTAGCTCCCGCCTGAGTTCTTCAACCGTCATGCGGGTCGCGTGCAACACTTCGCGCGGCACTTGAATTGATATAGTCTCCATTTCCGTACCTCCAACAGAATTTTACCACCGCGTTCCTTTCAATGCAATCGCGTCAGCAGCCGCTCCACCCCATACCCCGCGCGCAGATAATTTTCCCACTCGCTGGCATTGTCCTCCAAATCAATCGGCGTCGTGTGCGTCAACGCCCAAAATTCTTTTTCAATTTCGCGCGCGCGCCCGCGCGGGCGCACCTGCTCGCGCCAAAATTCGCGCCAGAACGCATGCCACAATGCTTGCGCGGGCGGCGGAAGATGCTCGACTGAAACGCGCGCGCGTCCCGCACCGTTCATCTGAATCCAGCCGCGTTTGAGCGCGTGCACCAGCATATACTCGTGCGGTTCGCCGGCATCGTCGGGGAAAAAGTGAAAGCGCACCGAGTCATCAATATACGTATTGTAAATTTCCCACTGCGGCTCGAGCGAATCCATCCACGCGACACCGTACTTGGAAATCAAATCGAACGGCTCGCAATAGCCGACCATCGTAATGTCGGTCGGGTCGAGCGTCAGGTCGCTGTAATAATACGGATAGTACGACGCGACCAGATCGCGAATGGTTTGAAATTGCGGCGCGCGTCCGAGAATATTCGGATAACCCGAGTGCGCGTTCGCGCCGTACAAACCGTCCTGCTGATAGACGACGAGGTTGTGTTCGGGGTCTTGGCTCGCTTCAATGACGACCCATTGCGGATTGTGCCCGTGCAAATAATTGACCGCGTACGCGAAGAGCGCACCTTCAAAGCAGTGCGCGTGCGCGGTTTGTAGAATCTGACGCGGTGGTTGCGCGGTCTCTTCCTGCCCATCGTACGAGTGATCGTAGTTGTAATAAATTTGGGTATCGAGAAATGCTTGCACGCGTGCGGGCGTTTCGAGAGCGGCGAGGATCAAAAGTTCGTCGGGGGAGAATTGCAAACCGAGTTCGTGCGTTCGCGCGGCAAAGCGCGTCAGCGCGGCAGGCGCGACGGCATCGCGATACAGCGCGGCGAATTGCGCGAGTTGTTGCGCGGGGTCGGGCAATGGAGGCGATTCGCCAGGCGGGATCGGTTTCGACATGGCGGGGATTTTATCACAAATCCGCGCCACGTTGTAGGGGCGACCCTTGTGGTCGCCCTCTTTTGTGGTCGCCCTCGGGGCAGGGGCAAGCCCCGCCCCTACCCGACTGGATGCACAATCGAATTCATTTTTGGGAATAGCACATCGAGCAATGCCGCCGCGTCGTCTTTCGCCCAGCAATCCGGAAAGATCACGCACAATTCCGCGAGCGATTCGCGCCCGAACAGCAGTTTCAGAAAGACCAGCGGCGGAAATCCGGCGTCCGCATTCAGATCCACCGGCTCGACCGGCGTCCACGCCTCCGCGTTTTTCATTTTGCCGTTTTCAAACGCGATCCGAAAGCCGCGCCGGTATTCGGTGATTTTGATTTCGCCGCTGTGCCCGGCGAGAGGCGACCGCGCGAGCCGCGCGTCGAGCGCGGGCGCGATGCGACGCAAAAACGCCGGCACATCCGCGACGCGCACGTACCAGCCGTACGGCACGCGCGCCTGCGGCAATAATTCCGGCAGCGCTTGATACAACGGATGCTCACGCCCCAAGCCAAATTGAAACGCGTTCACTTTTTTCTTTTGCCGCGCGGCTTCGGCTTCCGCTATTGGTTTCAGTCCGCGCAAAACAGCCGACATCGCCGCGCGCAGCGATTGCGCGTCGTCCACCGCGAGCTCGATGACGCGATAACGCGCGTCGCCCAGTTCCAGCATCGGCGCGACATAGCCGACCGCGCACCCGTCCAGCGTTTCGATGATTTGATACGGGCGATATTCGCCGGACCCGCGCGCGTAGCCAGCAAGCAAATGCCGCCACATTTTTTCATCGCGCGGACACGCGACGAGCGACCTCGCGCAATCGCGATCGTACAACCGCGCGGCAAACGGAATGTCGGCGAGCGTCATCGCGCGCAAGCGATACGCTTCGGATTCATTGTTCCCCGCAGAAATCGCGGGGTCTTCGACTTTCAGCGCGGGAATCGCGGCGAAATACATAACCCGGCTCGCGCCGAGATCAAGCGCGTATTCGTAATCGAATTGCCGGTAGTACCAGTAAATGCCGGTGATGCCTTGCACGAGATGCCCCTGCGCTGCGCTCTGCGCGTGCAACGCCTCGAATTGCTTGCGCACCAACCCGCGCCGGCGATAATCCGGATGCGTGCTCACCGCTTCGGGGCGTCCGACGCCAAACGGAATGCCGGCGTACGTCCACGTTTGCGGAATCAGCACCATCGAAGAAACAATTTTCTTTTCACGCGGCTCCTCAACGATAAAAATATTTTCGGGACCGCACGCCGGATGCTGTTCGGAAATCAAATCGCGCGCCCACGCCGTGACCATTGCGGCGTCAATCGTATCGCGCCCAAGGTTCGCCGCGTTGAATTGCGCGAACGCATCGGTGTCCGCGCGCGTCGCGTGCCGCAGAACGAGACCATCGCCCAACGTAATGGGCAGGTGGTAACTGGGAGACGGAGATTGGAAGTTGGTCATTTAGTTTCCCCTGTGTACAGAACCCGTAGTTTTCGAGACAACTGAACATTGTCGGTCAAGTCCGTACTATCCGAGAATTGATCCACGCCGCCGATTGTCGCGCGGATGGATTTGATCGCGTCGTCGCGAATCTCGTTGCGAATCGCTTTCGCAAATCGTTCCGCGAAGATGACGTGATAGGGTCGCCCAAAAAAGCTCGCGATCATCGGTTCGAGTCGTTCGGTGATTCCCAGCGCGTTGTGCATTTCTGCCAGAATCACATAGGCGTCGCACAAATGTGTCTCGCGCTCCTTCCACATGCGCGCGTCGAGAACTCGCTCGAAAATCGGCGCAAGTTGTTCGGCACATCCAAGCCGCGCAAAGGCGGTGCCCAGCCATTTGCTGTACGGCGCGTACTGCCGCTCCATTAGAAAAGCCAGCCGCATCACATCGCGGACGAGCCGTGCCGCGACGATCCGCGAACCGAGATCATCGCCCACATCGCCGCAACGTCCCACGAATGGTTCCTCTTGCGAAATTCTTTTCCACTGCGCGGCGAGACGATAAAGCCAGACGTCACGCGGATAGTAGGCGAACTTGGCGCGCGTTGGCTCGAGTTCGTGCAAGCCATCGTGGAAAACTTTGCCTCGCGTCACTTCCAAGAGCGCTTGTTCCGGAAAAGTCAGCCAGTCTATTGGCTGAATCTCCGTCTCCGGATTTACGCCCAACGTGCTCTCGAAAAACGCGCGCATCGTTAGAATTTTGACCAAGTGATTCACAGGACCTTGCTCATTGAATTGCATTCGCTGGGTGCCGCCGTCGCTCCAGTCTGGCTCGCTGAAATTCACCGGAAAATCGCGAAATGTGCGCGGCAATTTTTGGCGCAGGCATTCGAGGATCGCGTTCTTGCGCATTTCGAAATCGCGCGGTGACACAAACAATTGTAGTCGCGGTCCCCAGTTGTGATCAGTCGAGGTTGAATTATCATAGCCAAGCACTTCGGACCCATAACCGATCAGCGCCGCAGAGTAGGAAAGGTCGGGAAAATTCTGCTCGAGAATTGGTTGGACGATTTCACTGAAAAACATTTCGCTGAGGCGGATGCCGGGGATAAATTCCACAGTGCTCCTTTATTTCAATACATTCGCCAAAAATCAAACGCGAGCGTAGGAAGAAACCCGTTTTCTGCGAGAAAACGGATTTCTGGCGAAGGTGTTATTGGTGCAGAACATAATTCCAATCGCGATCAACGCGCGTAAATCCCACTGATTCGTACAGTCGCACCGCCGCGACATTATCTTCATTCGTCCACACGCTCGCGATCGCCGCGCCGCGCGTGCGCATCCGGCGCATGCCTTCCAGCAAAACCGCTTTCGTCAAGCCGCGCTGCCGATATGCGACGCGCGCGCCGACTGGCTCGAATTCGCCGAGCCGATTCACCAGATCAACCCAACTCATCGCGAATGCGGCAATCACGCCGTCCGGCGCAACGGTAACGACATCCTGCTCGCGATCATATTCCGGCATTTGCATCAACCGCGCGTATCCTTCATCCGTCACGCGTGAGGGATGAAATGCTTCGCGATGCGCGCCGGCGCGATTCGCCGCGTCTGCCGCGCGCACCGCGCGAATGCTAAAACCATCCGGCAATTTCGGCGTCAAGAACGCCTCATCGAGCGCGCGTTGAAAATAAATCATCGGCTTGTCACCGCGCGCAAAACGGTTTCGTTCCAGAAATGCACTGCGTACGTCGTCTTTCTCCAACGCGTCCGACCAGAGTGACGGCTTTTCGCCTGACGCGTTAGGCAGTGCGCTTGCCCAGTGCTCTTTTGCCCATGCCAGCATTTCGTCTTCGATGCCGCGCGCGCTTGCGTCGACGCGTAACTGCCAGTCAAACGCGTAATCGTAGGCGAACCACGCAAAGCCGGCGAGCGCGCCGCGCGCATCGTGCCAGAGCCGGATGATGTCGCGCGGGTCGCCGCGCAATTCCTGCAAAAAGAACCGCCACGTCAGATCGCCGATGTGCCAATACGCCAAATGCCCGCGTTGCGCGCGCAGTTCGATCAGAAATTGATGCAGCGCTTGTAGGTCGTGTTCGTTTTCAAACGGGCGCGAAGTATATGTAGTCATTTGTGATTCACTGTTCCGTTTTGCCTTTTACGCAATACGCATCACGCATCACTTTTCCTCACCCATTCCTCTTCAACTTGCCGGTTTTTTTCGCGTACCGCTCTGCGATTCCAAACAGCCACAGCCCAAACGGAATCGCGAGCGCGCCCATCGCGATCAGCGGCGCGAGGAATTGCCACAGCGCGATCGTCGGCGCGCCATCGAGCAATGCCGCGCGCGCGCCTTCCAGCACGTACGTCGCCGGCGAATACGTCGCGAAAAATCGCAACGCCGGCGGCAAAACCGCAACCGGATAGTACACGCCGGAAACGAGCAGGAGCAGCGAAATGATCACGTGCGTCATCTGCTGACCTTTTTCCGGAAACAACAGCGGCAGAATCGCGGCGACGATGCCAAAGCCGATGAACGACACGCTGCCGACGAGCAAAACGATCGCGCCGCCGAGCAGATTCGCGCGCGAGAGATCGATCTCGAAAAAAATCGCGGTGACCGCGAGAATTACGACGGTGTGAAACATACTGTAGACGACCGCGAACGCGGTGTGCCCGGCAAGATGCGTAAAGCGCGTGATCGGCGCCATCAGCGTGTACTCAATCGTCCCTTCCCAGCGTTCCATGCCGATCACATCAGTGAGCCAGTAAAAAATCACCGAGAGGTAGCGCCATACAATCGTGCCGATGATCAGATAGAGCACGAGCACGCGCGTATCCACGCCGGCGTTGAGCGCGCCGACGCCGGGCGCGATGAACGCGACGGCGAGTGAATTCGTGATCGAATAAAACAGCCACACGACTTCCCACGCCCAATAGCGTTTGACGATGTTGATATTGCGTTCGATAAATCCGTACGACGCGCGCAGTTCGGTAGTCAGTGCAATGTTCATTTTGAAATCCTTTGTGACATGTGACCTGTGACATTTTCTCTCGTCACTTGTCACCTGTCACCCGCCACTCTTCCCCGAGAATCCCCATAAAGATCACATCGTAGCGTTTCCCGTCGCGATGCAACACTTGGCGATCGCGCCCCTCGACGCGAAAGTCGCATTTTTCATACGACCGCCGCGCACGCGGGTTGTATTCAAACACGGACAGCGACACGCGATGCAAATTCAATTCGGTGAACGCGTAGCGCAAAATCACGCGCATCGCGTCCGTGCCATAGCCCTTGCCCCAATATTCGCGTTCGCCCATGCCGATGCCGACAAACGCGTCGCCGTGATTCCAACGAATTCCATTCAAGCCGATAAAGCCGAGCGGCTTGTCATCGGCGCGCGCGCGCATGACAAATCCAATTCCATCCGGCCGCTCCGTCTCCATCCATTTCACAATCGCGTCTTTCGCCTCTTTCACCGATTGCGGCAACGCGATCTCCGTGTCCATCAAACGCAAAAATTCCGAATCCTGTCCCCACCGCGCGAAATGCTCCGCATCTTTTTCAGAATTCGCGGCGGTAAGACGCACGAGTTCGCCTTCAAACAGTTTGTCATTCATCGTTTGCTCCATTCATCCTTCAACATCCCCAGCCCCACGGCGTCCCAGCGTCTACCATCGCGATGCAATGCCTCGCGCCGGCGCACTTCGATTTGAAACCCGGCGCGTTGCAGAAACTCTATCGCGCGGTCGTTGTAGCTGCCGGTCACCGCGCTGAGGCGAAACAAATTGAGTTCGCCGAACGCGTAGCGCAGCACCAAGCGCACTGCCTCGCGCGCATAGCCCTTGCTGCGATCCACCGCGTCCGCGATGCCAAACGATAAAAAACACGCGCCGTTGTTCCATTCGATCCACTGCAGCGCGATGAAACCAATCAGCCGATCGTCCGCGAGGGCCCGGATCGCAAAGCGATAGCGATTGCGTTCTTTTTCCTTTTCGTCGTCGTACTTTTTCTTGATCGTCACCGGCGAAAGCGGCTTTGCCGGCTCGGCAAACGTCAGCCGCGCAAATTCCGCGTTATGCGTCCAGCGCGATTCCGTCTCCGCGTCTTTTTCCGCATCGAAAGCGGTGAGGCGGACGAGTTCTCCGCGAAAAAGTTGTTCGTTCATTTGATTCTCCCTGTCATTGCGAGCCCGCGCTTTCTGCGGGCGAAGCAATCCCAAGCCACAAGGAGATTGCTTCGTCGCAAAAAACACTCCTCGCAATGACGAATCGTCACTTGTCTTCCACCAATTTTTTCCCGGTCAGTTGCAAGAAAACTTCTTCGAGCGTCGGCTCGTGTCCCAACGTCCTATAGAACGCACTTGAATCAGACGTTGGGACGTGTCCGTTCGCCGCGACCAGTTTCTTCAACTCGACCGGCGTATCGAGCGCGACGATGCGCCCCGCATCAATGATCGCGATCCGGTCGCACAGCCCGTCGGCTTCGAGCATATCGTGCGTCGTCAGCACAATCGTCGCGTCGTGCGTATCGCGCAGTTCGCGCACGAGCGTTTGCACTTCGCGTTTGCTGCGCGGATCGAGACCGGTCGTCGGCTCGTCGAGCAAGAGCAGGATCGGCGCGGTCAGCAGGGCGCGCGCAATCGCGACTTTTTGCTGCATCCCGCGCGACATTTCTTCCATCGGGCGATTGATCGCGTCCGCGCGCAGATCGAGCCGTTTCAAGATCACTTCGATCTTTGCGCGCGCGTCCGCGCCGCTCAAGCCGTACAGCCGCGCGCCGTACAGCAGATTTTCGAGCGGCGACAATTTCTTGAAGAACGCGGCTTCGACCGAGACGCGATTGATCAGCCGTTGCACCGCGCGTTCGTCGCGTTCGATATCGAGCCCAAAAATATTGACGCTGCCGGCATCCGGCACAAGCAGAGTCGAGATGAGCCGGATGAAGGTAGATTTGCCGGAGCCGTTGGGACCGAGCACGCCGAAAATTTCGCCGCGTTGGACCGTAATCGAAATATCGTTGACCGCGAGCACCGGCTTTTTAGCGCCATTGCGCTTGAGCGGATTGAACGCGCCGGGATTGAAATGTTTACTGACATTTTGAATTTCGAGAGCGATTGTGTGTTCCATTGAAAACCTCCTAGCATGAATGGTGTGAATCCACGCTAATCTTTCGCGTTTTGCCTCTTTCGCGCCTTTCGCGTCTCTCTCGGAGAACAAAAAACGCCGTGAGCGATAAACACCCACGGCGTACATGACGCGCGTCGCGCGCAAATAAAAAACCGTGGGCAGGCGCGCCCACGGCAGATTTGAATCTAGATCGCTGACGATGGGCGCACTACGACAAGGACACCTTTCCGAAAAGACTGTTCATTTGGCGAATGCGAACCATCGTGCCCACCGTTCCTTTCCACGTGCGAATACGGCGACATTATCTACACAACGGTTGAAATGTCAAATCCAAAAATGGCGTCGCGTTATTTGCCCCGCGTGACCGCTTCAAACTCGCCGGTGCGAATCCGGATGAGAATCTCCGTTTCTGTTTTCGGCAATTGCTTGACGACGCGTTGACTTTTTTTCTCGCGCACAATCGCATAGCCGCGCGCGAGCGTCGCATCCGGATTCAACGCCGACAGCTGCCGCGCCGCGCCGGCGAGCGCGCCGCGTTTTACTGCGATCAATTGCGCCGCGCCCAGCGCGAGCCGCCGCGTCCACTCATCCACGCGTTGGCGATCAGCCGCGACGCGCGCCGCCGGCGAATTGCGCTCCAGCGCATCCATCTGCCGAGCGAGTTCCCCGCGCGCCTCGCCGAGACGTTCCCGCGCGATCTGCGCGATCCGCAACTCCGCCGCGCGAACGCTCGCGCGTAATTCGCGCGCGTCCGGCGCGACGATTTCCGCCGCCGCGCTCGGCGTCGGCGCGCGCACATCCGCGACAAAATCGGCAATCGTAAAATCGGTCTCGTGCCCGACCGCGCTGATCACCGGCACGCGCGAGTTGTAGATCGCGCGCGCGACGATCTCTTCGTTGAACGCCCACAAATCTTCGATTGACCCGCCGCCGCGCGCGACGATCAGCGCGTCAATGTCAAACTGATTGATCGATTGAATCGCGCCGGCGACCATCTCTGCCGCGCCCGCGCCTTGCACAAGCGTCGGCGCGAGCAAAAGTTGCGCCAACGGATACCGGCGCGCGAGCACGCGGCGAATATCGTGCCAGACCGCGCCGGTGCGCGAGGTGAC
The DNA here is from genome assembly GCA_016199405.1 of Chloroflexota bacterium. Classification (GTDB taxonomy): domain Bacteria; phylum Chloroflexota; class Anaerolineae; order UBA4142; family UBA4142; genus JACQGS01. Next base: position 10,147 of record JACQGS010000129.1, read on the forward strand.
GACGCCGATCACGCGCGGAAATGCCGGGAGCGCGCGCTTGTGCGCGGGATCGAATAGCCCTTCCGCGTCGAGTTTCGTTTTCAGCCGCTCGAACGCTTGCCACAGCGTGCCGGCGCCGGCAAATTTGATTTCGTCGAGATAGAGTTGGACGTCGCCGCGCGATTCGTACAGCGAAACTTTGCCGTGCGTCTCAATCGCGTCGCCCTCGCGCGGCAGACGCGCGACGCGCGCGGCTTCGGAGCGCCACATCACGCATTTGATTTGCGCGTCGCGGTCTTTGAGCGTGAAATACAAATGCCCGGACGCCGCACGCGAAAAATTGGAGACTTCGCCGCGCACCCACACATCGCGCAGAACGTCGTCGTCTTCGACGAGCGTTTTGATGCGTCGCACAAGTTGCGCGACCGAGAGCGTTGAGGAATCGAGAAAGAGGAAGGGTTGCATTTGAAAATAATGAAGGACGAAAGACCAACGTATGAAATCTTTCGCCCTCCAATTTGGAATGGTCAGGCATAAACCAATCGCCCTCTTGGTTCCGGTATTGGGCGCCCCAACTCATTAGCCGTTTCAATCCATTCGCTGATGATGACTTGCGCGTTTGCCAGCGCTTCTTGGTGAGTCATTCCATCCGCCATACAACCTGGAAGTTCTGGCACTTCGGCGATAAACGCTTGGTCCTCCGCACTCCAAAAGATAATCACCTCGTACCTAGTCATCTGCACCTCCCAGTTTGTATCTCAGAATCACGTGGCGGACTTGCTTCACCTGATATGCCTTTGCTTTCGAACCCTTGGGCTGCAAATTCAGAATTTCTGCAACGCCTTCTCTGGTAAAGATGTGATGGTCGCCACGAATTCGTTCGTCAAAACCCAATCCTCGCAACAGAGAGCGCAATTCCTCGAATCGAATGTTTGCATCGGACGAGCCGCGCAGGACACGGTCGAGAAGCTTATCACGAGGCATTTGATTACACTCGCGTCACATACGATCCATCGCGCGTGTCCACGCGCACCAGATCTCCCACGCTGACAAAAAATGGGACCGTGATGACGACGCCGGATTCCAGCGTTGCCGGCTTTCCGCCGCCGCTCGCGGTATCGCCTTTGAACCCCGGCGCCGCATCGATCACTTTCATATCCACGGTCGTCGGCAATTCAATCTCAATCGGCTTGCCTTCGTACGTCAACAGTTCGACTTCGATATTCTCTTTCAACCATTTTGCCGCGTCACCCAATTCATCTTTGGACAACACCGGCTGTTCGTAGGTTTTCACATCCATGAAGTGGTACGCCACGCCGTCGTTGTACAGATACTGCACGGTTTGATGATCGAGTCGAATGTCCTGCACGCGTCCGCCGGATTGATAATTCTTGTCCATCGTGCCGCCGGTTTTGATGTTGCGCAGTTTCGTTTTGATCGTCGCGTTGCCGCGCCCTTGCTTGACGTGTTGATAGTCCAGCACTTTATAGAGATTGCCGTCATCGTCCATAAAGGTCGTGCCTTTGCGTAAATCTTGAACCCCGATCATGTTTGCTCCCCAAAAAATAAATTCGCGCGATTATAGTGCAGATACGGTGATGCGTCAATAATTTTTTCGTGCGCGTTGTGCGACGCCGCGAGTTTATTCGCCCGCCGGATCAATCCACTCCGCCGCGACGCGCGGCAGCTCTTTCAACGCGCCCTGCTTTTTCGTCGCCGCCGGCAGCGATTCGATAAACATCCGTCCGTAGCGTTTCGTCAGCACGCGCTTGTCGAGCACGACGACAATGCCGCGATCATTTTTGCTGCGAATCAAGCGCCCGAACCCCTGCCGAAAACGCAACACCGCTTCCGGCACCGAGTACTGACTGAACGAATCTTCAAAGGTTTCACTGCGCGCCGCAAAGATCGGATCGCTCGGCACGGAAAACGGCAAGCGGGCGATGACGAGGCACGACAACGCTTCGCCGACCACATCAATGCCTTCCCAAAATGAGCGCGTGCCGAGCAAAACCGTGCGCTCTTGCGTCTTGAACGTTTCGAGCACTTGCCGCCGCGAGCCGTCGAGGTTTTGCGCGATGACGACAATGTCGTCTTCTTCGAGTGGGCGCGTGATCGCGCGATAGGTCGCTTGCAGTTGCGAGTGCGACGTGAACAGCACGAGCGCGCGCCCTTCCGTTGCGCGCACGAGTTCGACCAGCGACTGCTCGACGGCTTTTTGATAGCCGGCTTCGCCCGGTTCCGGAATATCGGTCGGCACGTACACCATCGCCGCGCGTTTGAAATCGAACGGCGAGCCGACCGCGAGTTCGTCCGCCCAATCGCCAATGCCGAGCCGCGATTTGAGATACGCAAAATTATTATCCACGCTGAGCGTCGCAGACGTAAGCACCGCGGCTTCTTTGCCGGTAAATAACTTTTTCTGCAACAATTCGCCGACATACAGCGGCGCAGAATTGAGCGAGAGGTCGCCTTTTTTCTTGTTGATCTCCGCCCAATAAATTCCGCTCGCTTGCGGCTTGGTCACGAGCGCTTCGAGTTGCACACGCGTATCGCTCAACCGATGCAAGGATGCCGATAATTCTTGCTCCAAATCCGGCTGGCTCGGCGCGTCGTCCGGCTCGAGATCGCTCCACACACCGTACACTTTTTCCAAACCGTCGCGCGCTTTGGCGAGCCGCGCGCCGAAATCATCCCACACAATTTCGATTTCGGTCCACGCCGGCTGCCCGCGCCGCGCCGGCGTCAATCGAATCTGCCGATCGTACTGGCTGTCCGTTTCGCCGGGCGCGAGTTCTTGCTGCGCTAAATAATTTTCGAGCGCGCGAAAAAAATCAGACACGCCGCGTTGCGCGCGGTCAATGTCCTGCGCCGCGTCGTTGATCAGATTTTGAATTTGATTTTTGACCGGCATCGCGATCTCCGCGCCGCGCAGGCTGCCGGCGAGATTGCCGAGCAAGCCGCCGCGCGCGTTCGCCAGCGCGAGCAGCATCGCGTCGAGCGTCGCGCGCGACGCCTTGAACGAGAGCGCGTCGGTCGCTTGCGCTTCCAAGTGATGCGCTTCGTCAATGATGAGGTATTTGTATTCCGGCAACACCTGATTGTCGAGCGCCATGTCGCTCAGCATCAGCGCGTGGTTGACGATGAGCAGATGCGCGCGCTCGGCTTTTTCGCGCGCGCGGTAGAAAAAACATTTATCGTCGCGATGCGCGCAGCGTTCCGGCGTGCAATAATCCGGATCGCTCGCGAGTTGCGCCCACACCGCGTTCTCATTCGCGATCAACGTCAGTTCCGCGTTGTCGCCGGTCGTCGTGGACGGCAGCCACGCCAAGACTTTAGCGAGCACGCGCGCTTCTTCCGGCGTCAATTTATCTTTGCGCCGCAGCGTCTCGAGCCGGCGGCGGCATAAATAATTCGAGCGACCTTTGAGGAGCGCGACCTTGAATTCAAACGGCAAAATCTTTTTGAGGTCGGGAATATCTTTGGTAAAGAGTTGATCTTGGAGGTTGATCGTGTTCGTGGAGATGACGACGCGCTGATTATTTTGCATCGCCCAATATACCGCCGGCAATAAATACGCGACGCTTTTGCCGGTGCCGGTGCCGGCTTCGACGAGCAACGTGCCGCTGTCATTGAACGCGCCCGCGACTGCGCGCATCATTTCGATTTGCTGTGCGCGATGCTCGTAACCCGGAAAGCCGCGCGCGAACGCGCCGTTCGGTTCGAGCAGCGCGGCAAGTTCGTCCGCTTCGAGCGGCAGCGTTTGCGCGTTCGGTTTGAGCGGGCGTTCTTCGCGGTCTTGCGAAAAAAGCACGCCGAGATTTTCGTCGTCCGCGAGCAATCCTTTCGCTTTGAGTTGCTCGCCAATCGTGCCGGTCGCCGCCGTGCGGTGCGAACGATCGCGCAATAAATCTTGAAAGGCGAGTTTGAGCGACCAATCGGCGTGGTCGCCAATATGCGCGAGTTCTTCGATCGTTTTGGGGCTGAGCCGCGCCGCGCGTCCGAGCAGTGCGTTGAAGAGTTGCGATGCCGCGCGCGCGTCGTCGAGCGCGCGATGCCGCGTCGGAAATTCGATACCGAGTTCTTCCATCAATTTGCCGAGCGCGTAACGCGAGGCGTACGGCATCAGAATGCACGCCAGCTCGAACGTATCGAGCATGGGCGCGAGCGCGTTGAAGCCGGTGCGTTGGAGAAACGCAATATCGAATTGAATGTTGTGACCGACGAGCGGCTGTTCGCCGACAAAGCGTTTGAACGCCGGCAATACGGAATAGAGCGAGGGCGCGTCCTCGACATCGTCCTGCGTGATGTTGGTGAGACGCGAAATTTTGTTGGAGAGCGTGCGTTGCGGATTGACGAGCGACGACCATTCACCGAGAATTTCGTCGCCGCGAAATTTTACCGCGCCGATTTCGATGATGGCATCGCGATCGGCTTGGAGTCCAGTCGTCTCTAGGTCTAGAGCAATGTAAATCCGTGGCACAAAGGGCTTTCTAGCGAGCGGGTTGGATATGGAATGTTGGAAGTTGGAGGTTAGAAGCTGGGCGCGCGTCTCCAACCTCCAATTTCTAACTTCCAGATGTCATTCTACCACGATTCAGAATTCGCGCAAACGAAAAACAAAAAAACCGCAGAAGAAAATCCCTGCGGTCACCGGTCTCGGAAATGATCGTTTCTCAATCCAGTGCGCCTACCTCGCGGAGGTATCGTTCCATGCGCGCGAAGAACCGTTCGCAGTCGGCGATGACCTGCTCGGCTTTTTCCTTCGTGAATCGCCACGACTTGTAATCCGCGCCTTCACGATAGGTGCGCGACTTGTCAAAGATTTTGCCGTATTCGGGTTCGAGGCGACGTTCGTTGATAAAGTACTCGTGGAACGCCGATTGAACGCCGGAATGCTTGGCACGGACCAGATCCATCGTCAGCAAGACCGCCGTTGAAATCACAAAGACCGCGTAATAGGCGCGTGAAATCGCCGCGCGATAAAAGCCGTCTTGCAGATTCTTGCGGGCGGTCGCAAGATCTTCCTTCCCATCATCGAACCGAATCTTGATCATCACCTTGGCATTCTCGTCCACAACAAACCTCCGGTTGGGCGGTTGAAAAATTGCAGGCGTGGCACGCGGCGAGAGACGGCGCAGCGTCTTGTACAAGTCAATGCCCTCGCTGGCGATGCTGCGATAAATCGGTGAGCGATGCGCGCGGTTCCATTCGAACTCTTCTCGCATCATCGTGACGCCGCCAAGGACGACATTGTACGCGAGGTCAACTTCCAATCGCTCGTGTGCCATTTGCTTGTTCAATTCTTCGTCTGGGTGTGCGACGACGACCAGCAGATCGAGGTCGGATTCGTTGTCGGCATCGCCGCGCGCTTTGGAGCCAAACAGAACGACGCGCTGGATGTGGTGCGGAAACTTTTCGCGCAAGCGCGCGACGTACTCCGCGAGCGCGGCGCGCTCGTTCTCGCGCAGATGTGCGAGCGCGTCTTTGCGCCGAGTGGCATAAGCCGCGCGAGTTTCGCGAACCTTGCGCGCTTTAGGGGATGTCTTTTTGCTTTTGGCTGGCTTGGCGATTGGCGAATGGCGTGGCGGCATTGTTTGCCTCTCGGTGGAGATTATACAACCGTTCAACGGAAGAGGCAACGGATTTATGAAGCAGAGCAACGGCACTTCGCCGAGATCGTCCTACGAAATGCCAGTGAGACGCGAAATTTTGTTGGAGAGCGTGCGTTGCGGATTGACGAGCGACGACCATTCATCGAGAATTTCGTCGCCGCGAAATTTCACCGCGCCGATTTCGATGATGGCATCGCGA
>JACQGS010000015.1 GCA_016199405.1 Chloroflexota bacterium
GGTCAGTTCCACGCCGGAGGGTTCGGCGGGACGATCTTCAATTTCGCGCGCGAGGAACGGCAGCCACAAGCGCACACCGGCTTGCGGCGTGCCCAAAATAATCGCGCGCCGCACATCGTTTTCGTACAGCGTGGATTCCAAAAACGCGCGTGCGTTCAAGCCGCCCATCGAAAACGCGATCAGGTCAACTTTGGGCGCGCCGGTTTTTGCTTTGGCGGCGGCGATCACGTCGCGCAAGCGCGCGGCGTTTTGCAAAAGTGTTTGGGTCGGGGAAATGCCGGCGGCGTAAAAAACTTGGACGCCGTCGCGTTCCAAATATTGTACAAGAAATCGAAATTCGCCGTCATCCACCAAATCGGAATCGGCAGTTCGCCAGCCGTGCACCAACACGACCGGCAATGTGGTCGTGCGTTCCAGCGAAATGCCGGCAACGCTCAAGCCGCGCGGCGTGCCAATCCACGCGTTATTGTTGGGGTCAATCGCGAGGATCGCGATCACATTATCGCTGAGTCCATCCGCTGGCAAAAATGTCTTCCACGCTTTCCCGTCGAATTGCGTTAGCCCGCGTGGCGTGCCGATCCAGACGCGATTTTGCGCGTCGACTGCGATGGCTTTCGCGAAATTGTTTGCCAAGCCGTCCGCTTCGCGGAAAGTCCGGAAACGCGCCGCGGTTTCGCGAACCGTCACGCCGTTGTCAGTCCCGAACCACACGCTCCCGTTTGGCGCGACGGCGATGGACAAAACGCGATTGCTTGCCAAGCCGGAATTTTGCGTGACCGGTGTCGCGCTCTGCCCTTCGAAATAATACGCGCCGCCATTCGTCGCAATCCACGCGTGTCCGTTGGCGTCGAGCGTCAGCGCGTTGATATAGTTATCCGGCAGATTAAAGCGCGCCCATTGCTCGCCGTCCAGCCGCGCAAAGCCCGCGCCAAACGTCGCGACCCACACGCGATTTTGTTTGTCCACCGCGACGGCGATCAAATAGTTGCTGGGAATTTGCGAATTCGCAGTCGTGTACGTTTTGCGCGACGCGCCGTCGAAGACGGTCAGCCCGCCGCCAAACGTCGCGAAATAAACGCGATTGTTCGCGCCGACGGCAATGCCGTTGACGAAATCATTCCCCAGCCCGTGCGCGGTCGTATACGTCACCCAATAATTGCCTTCGATGCGCGTCGCGCCTTTGGGTGTGCCGATCCATGCCGCGCCGGATTTTTCAAACGCGATGCTTGTGATGTAATCCGCCGCGAGTCCGTCCCGCGTGGTAAAAGAAGTGAACAGCGGCGCTTGGGCGCGCGCGGAGGACGCGTAGAGGAGGAAGTGAGAACAAAGGAAAATCAGGCAAACTTGGCGCAAGTTCATCTTGATGAGTTCTTGGTAGGCGAACGCCCGGAACCGTTCGGTTTCTTTTCGCTGATGACGATTGTCTGGATTATAGCACTGAATAAAATCTTGTAAATGCTCAAGCAGAGAATTCGTTCATGGGGCTAACCCAGTTCGCCAAAATAAAACGTGTCGTCCGTCGGATCAATGGCAAAGCGCATAAATTCTAAACAGCCGTGCATTCCCAGGATCAACGGGAATTCGGGGGACCAGACTTGGTGTGCTTCCAATCGCGGGACAAACGCAGTTACTTCGAGCGGTAAGTTTTCGCCTTGATCAGCATAGAGAGCAATTTCGACGCGATGAAGAGTGCCTGAAAAGGTTTGATTGCGCCAATGGATTTTCTCGACCGCGAGCGCATCGGTGGGTCTCAAGTTGAGACGCTCGCCCAAGTCGGGAGAACATAACAAAAAGACCCCGCCAGTATCAACGATTGCCGAGGCCTCAAAACCACCCACTGCGATCGGTAGATGAACGCGCGGATATTTTTCATCCGCTGTTGCGGGGCGATATGCGTAAGGTGTTGTACCGCTCGCAAAACGCGTCCCATCATCGAATTGAAGCAACATCAAAAGACCTTTGTAACAAAGACATCCCGCGTCCCCAGTGCGTCAAAGAGTGCTTGCAATGAATCCGCCGCGCCGCGCAATTCTCCATCACGCAGTGCGATCCACTTCCCGCGATAGGCGTCACCGTTTTGCATGATCCAATCGCGATTGAGCCGCAAATCAGTTTTCTTGGCAATTTCCTTGCGAATCACCCGCGGCGGTGCGAGGACGCGCGCGTACTTGGCGAGAAGAACGTGCTCTGGAAAGCGCCGCGCGCCTTCGGCGGATAATTCCCGCGCGTAGAGATACGCGCCTTCTGCGAGCGCGAGTTTGATCGCGCGGATAAACTCGGGCACCGTGCGCGGTTCCGATCGAACTTGAACTTGGGGTGCTCTCGCCCGCCCATTGTCGCGTCGCGCCATGGGTTTGCGAGGACCAGGCAACGTAATTGAGACTTTTGTCGCTTTCATATCACGCCTATTGTATCCATATTCGTTCGACAATCAAACGCGCCGCGCGTTGTTCGAGTTCGAGAGCCGTCCGGTGATTCCGAAGATTGGCTTGGTATACACTAAAAATAATCTTTCCAATCGCCAGAGTCGCCGAACACCAAAATTTCTTTCCCATCTTCGGTGCGGGTGCGATAGCCCTGCGTGCGTTCATGACGGGAGAGTGATTCAGGTGATTGTCCGTTGGCGCGGAGGAAATCCCATTCGGCGTCGGTGAAGGTTGGCGTGTTTGAAGCATTGGGCAGGGCAAGGACAAATTGCATGAACGCGTCTCGCTGGGAAATCAAATCGCGCGGAAGACGGATATTGGAGGCACGATTGCAGTAGAGTGATTTCAAAATCTTAGTTTTCGCCGCACTGCCGCTGATGGGCGCCATTGTCTCGCCGCGGGTTGCCCAAATATCCACAAAGCGACGGAGCGTGTCGCGGGGATCGCCTTTGGGAATCACCAAAATATCTTTGACTGCACCGTCCCAAGGCGGATTGTGATCGTAAAGCACGCTCATCCCGTACAGCCGATTCTTTTTTTCGCTGACATACCACAAAACCAGCGTGGAACCTTGCATTCCATTGTCGAGATCGTACGCCTGAAAAAACAAATCGGTAGCGATGGGCGCGGGCGGGGGCAGTGTGACGCCGATCGCGCTGAGCCACGCGCTTGCCGTTCCGCGCAGTTCGGCGTCCAGTCGATTACGCGCGGCGAGTTCTTGCAATGTCGCCATGTGACCGCGTTCGCGCAACCAGTTTGGGATCACGGTGGCAAGGCGCGCCTGCGCGGAGGCGGGCGCGGCTTGCCATGCGCTAATCAACGTGGGCAAAAACAAATCGGGCTTGACGCCGCGCGCGAGCGCATCCAGCGCGGCGCGAATCTCTGCCTCCGATTGTTGTGTCAAAGCCGGTTGATGGCACAAGGCATCCAAACGCGGACGCAAGAGTACGGCGGCTGGAAGATTGGGGATAGAAATTTTCTTGGATTTGCTCATAAGGATTTCTTTCTCTGCAGTCTTGACGTAGTGCGATCTTTCAGACCTTCGAGGTCTCCGCGCGCCGCGCGAATCCGCTCCAACAACCTCTCCGCTGGCTCGTCGTTCGGGTCTTGCGGTACCAATTTGCCCGCGAACGCGCGCTTCAAAATGCTTTGCCGCAATCGCTCGGCTTGCTTGAGCGATGCGTCCACCGTTTTTTTGATTTCATCCGCGACCGAGAGGCGGCGCTCCGCTTCCGCGACGATTTGCTGTTGCTCGGCGAAGGGCGGGAATGGAATTGGGGATTTTCGCTTCGAGGCTTGCAGCAGTTTCAGTCGGATTATCTCTGACAAGCTAGGGGTAATCGAAAATGTTCAAGTAATGGCAAAGGAGTCAAATATCATTGCTATATCTCAAATTCCGCGCCCTCCAACCCGGCGACCATCTTCACCGCCGGCGCGGCGGAGCGCGCGGCTTGCTCGGTGAGGCGATCCAGCATTTCGTCGGTGTGACCGGGGTCGTGATGGAACGAAACGAGCGTTTTGACGCGCGCCAATCGCGCGAATTGAACGAATTGCTCGTACGAACTGTGCCCCCAGCCGATGCGTTCCAAATATTCCGCACGGGTATACTGCGCGTCGTGAATCAGCAGATCTGCATCCGCCGCGAGCGCAAAGCCGGAGGTCCAAGCGGGTTGCGTCGGAAATTTTTGCGCGCCGAGCGCGGGTTCGTGATCGGGAATGTACGCAAGCACGCCGGCGAAATTGTGGATGCGATAGCCCACGGTTGGACCGGGGTGCGCGACCATCGCGCTCTGCACCGTAAATTCGCCGATGCAACATTCATCGCATGGCGTTTCGTGGAAAAATAATTTGCAGGGCAGGTCGCGCAGGCGCACCGGAAAAAGCGGCGGTGAGAGATAGCGCGTCAGCCGCGTGCGCAAATCTTGGGTCGTGCTGGAGGGTCCCCAGATATGGACTTCAAGATTCGGGGTTTCGAGGGGCCAGAAAAAACCCAACCCCTGAATGTGGTCGAGGTGCAAATGCGTGAGTAAAATATCGACGCGTTTTGTATCACGCGGCAAATTCTCTCCGAGCCGCCGAATGCCGGTGCCGGCATCGAGCACGAGTATCGTGCCGTCATCGCCGCGCACTTGCACGCACGCCGTATTGCCGCCGTAGCGCATCGTCTCCGCGCCCGGCGCCGCGAGCGAGCCGCGCGTGCCCCACAGTTTCACTTTCATGCCGGCGTTTCCCAAAAAATTGCCACCGCGCCCAAATTTCGATTGGTTTGTCCAACAAGCGGAAACGCAAATAGTTCGATATGCCGCGCGATGCTGTCCATGCCGCGAATCCAAAAGTTGGAATTTGCCGGTCTGGAATTCGCCAGAACCTGTGCCAGCGGCAGGCGATCGAGCGCGACCGCGTTCCCTTTGCCATCGCTCGGGGCAAATAGGCGCACCCATTCGTCTTGCGACATCTCGCCGGTTTCTTCAAACCGTTTGCCAAGGATCGCTTCCGCCGGCTCGTTGTAAAAAACGAGACTGCCTTGCGGGTCCACGATAAAAATTGGCATGGCGAGATAGGATGCCAATTGCCGCGTCAGAATAATTTCGATTTCTTTTTGTGCCATGCTCTAACTTTACTACACGCGTTTAGAAATGCAAATAGCGCGCGGTTGCCATCGCCACAAGTGCGAGCGCGAGAAAATCCGCGACATAGTACGCGCTTTTTACGAGCACGCCTTGCCATTTGCCCATCGCATTTTGCTGTTCTGCACTCGGCGGCTTGCCGGCTTGCGCGATCTGCATTCCGATGCGCGCCATTTGATTCGCCGCGGGCGCCGTGACAAAATACGCGACCCCGAACGCAATCAAGCCGGTAATCGCGCCAAACGTAAATCCGATTCCGGTCCCGGTTTTCAGCCACGCTTGCTGCAACCCGCTGGAATCGAGCCAATACAGCGCAAGTCCCGATGCCACATTCAGAAACGCGACCAACGGTATAACGCGCGGATAGCTGGAGCGCAAAAGTTGTTGCATCACTTGACCGCCGGCGGCTCCGCTTTTTTTGATCGCGGGCGTGAGATAACTAACCAAAAAGAAAGCCACGCCCGCCCAAAACACCCCGGCGAAAATGTGAATGAGCCGCAGCGCAATGATAAGAATGTCCATTGTTGTCTCCCCTCCAAGAAGAGTGTGTGAGTGCGTGAGTGTGAGAGTGGCGTTACGCACATACTCACATACCCACACACGCACATACATGATTTACAACCCCATCTGTCCCGAACTCGTTGCCGCCCCGTCAAAATTCTCCACACGCAAATCTACGTCTTGCGTATACCGCCAATTATTCTTCAGCGCCAGTTCCGCTTTGGCGAGTTCCATTCCCACATAAATCGCGTGATCGACGCGCGAGACAAAGAACGCCAACTCGCGTTGCAGCGTGCGCGCGTTCGCGCCGCTAAAGGTCGCGAGCAAATTGCCTGCCGGCGAATAATGATCAACGTGAATTTGAAAACCTTCGAGGCGAATATTGAAACTGCCGCGCGGATCGCGGATAAGGCGCGGATTCTTGACGTATTCGCGCTCGTGCGTCTGGACGATTTGGCGCGCGGCGTCCCACGAGTCCGCGTAGATGTGCGCCGAGTGCGAAACGATCACGAGATCGCCCAGCATAACATTGCCGACGCGCGCGGCGATTTCTTTTTGCACACGCCGCAAGCCGTACGCGTTCATCAGCCACGCGCGAAAAACATCGTGACTGCGAAAATACGCGGTCAGATGCAACATGCCGTCACGCGCGCGCGCCTGGAGTAAATTCAAACAGGGCGGATCGTTCGCGCCGGGATCGCGCGCCGGATCCCATAGCGCAGCGACCGCGCGGCGCGAATAGCGCGTGCGCGTTAATTCCTCGACCATGCCGGCAATCTGATCGCGTCCGTTGAAATCGAACAGCCGCTCGCCGTAGGTATACGCGATATTTTCCGGGCGTTGCGGCGTGAGCAGTTGTGGAGTGTACGCGTCGAGTTGTTCACGCGTCAGCGGCGCCCACGCCGGCAATTCCGCGTCGTCATCCGCGTCGTGCAGCACGGCGACCACGTCCAATAGTTCGCGCTGGTGCACGGTATACGCGGTGAGATCGCGCCGCCCAAAGGCGAGGATCGCCGCGAGCAGATTGACCCAGACCGAAATTATTTTTTCGCCGCGCCAGACAAAGCCGGTCGTTTCCGCCGGCAATTCATCCGCGGCAGGCACACTGCGCGGAAAAACGCGCGGCTCGGCAAACGCGCCGCCCGGCAGCGCGTCGTTCAACTCGGCGAGCGCCCCGCGAATTTTTTCCGGATCGTTCACGCCGGTCAAATCCACAAGGCGAACATTCTGCCGGAATTCGTCAATCGCTTGAACGGGAATTTCGCGATCGATCTGCGCGCCGGTTTCGCCGACGCGATGTTGATCGTCAATACCATCGCGCATCAGCCGAGCCAAGCTCGCGCCGCTGTGGGTGAGATCGGGACCGCAGAGCAGAATCGCGCGGGTGGTTGGGTGGGCGAGAATATTGCGGAGGAGATAGTTGATGCCGTCGGGTGAGTAGAGGTTGCCGAGCACGCCGTACGCTGACGCCGGCAAGGCGTCGCGCAAGCGCGCGGCTTTCATCCAAAGACAACAGATTGCCGCGGGGTGGTTGGAATCGCCGAGGGTGAGATTATCGCGAAAGTAGAGGGGCCAGTCGGTGGACATTCTGAAATTCGACTATGCTTCAATCTGTTGCGCCAAAAGTCGCTTGGCTTCCGTCGAGAGATTTTCAAATATGATCCCGACAAGGTTCAAGCCGTCATCGGTGCGGGTGAGGTGCGTGACGCTGCCGCGCAGTTTAAGCACGCGGTTGTCGTTCATCAAGAAATCGAGGGTCACGAATTGCTCGAGTTCGAACGAATCGGACGATTCGATCATGACGCCGGTTGCGCTCAAGTTCCGGGTGCGCGCAAAACCGGTCGCGGTCTCTTTGCCGTCCCGCACGCGAAAGCACGCGAGCAAATTCATTTCGACCCGTTTGCGTTGGCGGCGATCCTGATCGGACACACAAACTCCTTTACAGGTTTTTGACGCGCTCAATCACACGCGTCAAAATTTCTCGGTCGTAATCGGAGAGATGAGTAAAACGGACGCCCACTCGAAACGGCGCGGGCGGCTCGCCGCGCTCGACGTGTACCACTTGCGCGCGGACGTCCAAAACATTTCGGTCGTCCGCCGATAACAAGAACGCGACGGACGCCCCTTGCGGGAATGGATCCAATGCTTGGATCTGCGCGCCAGAGATGCTCACGTCCAGGGTTTGGGTCGGTGGGACTTGCACGTCAGGGGCGTGATAAAAATATCGCACCGGTAAATGTGCGGGCACGCGTTGTGCAGCGCGCCTTTCATCGATTATCATCGAAACCTCCTCGCCATTGAGGGAAAAAAATTATTCATCAAACAAAAAGACCGGCTCTTGATAATACCGCGCGCGGCGTTCGCGGATTTTCTCGGTGAGCCAGTGGTCGAGCGCGGTCTTCATCCGGGCGCATTATAGTCGCGCCGGTAGGATTTGGTCAAGAGGCAAAACCCATTGCCTCTCTTGCCCTGCGCAAGGTTTCTTCCGAGATCGGGCGCACCTTCGCCGCGCCGGCAGCGAGAATTTCAGCGACGATCTTTGGATTGGCGGCGGACTCGGCGCGACGATCACGAATCGGCGCGAGAAAATTTTCGAGCGCGATGTTCAGTTTCTTTTTCACTTCGACATCGCCCACTTTGCCGGCGCGATAGCGCGCTTTCAAGTCCTCGACTTCCGCCAGGTTCGGATTGAACGCGTCGTGATACTGAAAAACCGGATTGCCTTCCACGGTGCCCGGAATATCGGCGCGCGTGCGCGCCGGGTCGGTGTACATATTTCGCAC
>JACQGS010000131.1 GCA_016199405.1 Chloroflexota bacterium
CCCGCGCCGGGCGTCGCGTGCATTGTGGATTGGGTCGGGCGCGATGATCCTCAGCCGTTCAAAACGCTGACGGATGGGAACGGTGCCGCCAATTTTCCGATGTACGCGAATCTCAACACGACGCTCAAGAATGGACCGTACTTTGCTTTTCTGGAAGACCAGAGCAAAAGCGATGTGATTTCCGGAATGGGCTTGCCGGAAAAGCATCACGTCAATTATCTCGTCACATTCGCGCCGGCGTCTGTCGCGCCGCCTCCCCCTCCGCCGCCCGCCGGTTCAATTGAGCAAGCCGTCGTCGCCGAAGCGCAAAAATACAAATGGATGCCGATCAACGATAAAGCCGCGCTGTACGTTTTCGCGCAAAAGAACAACTTGGGCTATCCGCAAACGGACGAATTTGAATTTACTTTCAGCAACGTCGCGTACGTCGGCGCGGTTTACAATTACGGCATCGTGTACGTCCAGAAAGGCGATTGGGGCAATTGCAAGTGGGTGAAAAAGCCGTCTAGTTGATTTCCCCAGCGACCTTGACGCGAATCCGCACCGCATTGCTCGGCAAGTACGTTAACGGCACCTCTTCCACCTCCACAACCTCAATCGTCGTCGGCAGCGCGCCGGCGCGGATGGCGCGTTCCCGCGCAAACCCGAGCGCATCCTCCACTGCCGCGCCGCGCGACATCGCGCTCAAATCGTACACGCGATCTACTTCTCCGCTTGCCTGCGCGATTGCCGCGCCAATCGCGTTCGCGACCTGCGCGTGCGGCGGACGAATCACCTCCGACGCGCCCGCGAGTTCTCCCTCGATTAAACAACTCCCCCCGCCGACCAGAATAACCGGCACATTCTCCGCGCGCGTCTTCATCCGATCAATCGCGCGCTCGACCTGCGCTTGCATCGCCCGCGCGATTTCGCGCGCGTTCGCCGCGAGGTGCGCCACCCGCGCGGGGTCGCCCATCTGCGCGACCGCGAAGCGCGCCGCCACCGCGACATCGGACGCGGTCAGCACATCGCCGCCGAAAACCCTCGCGCGTTCCGTCAGCAAATAGCCCACACTGTCGGGTCCGATCGTGAACGCGCGGTCAGAAATTCGCACGACGCTCCCGCCGCCCAAACCAAAGGAATAAACGTCCGGCATTCGGAAATTCGTGCGCACGCCGCCGACGCTCACCGCCGCGCCCGCCTCGCGCGGAAAACCGTTTTGCAGAACGCCCACATCGGTTGTCGTGCCGCCGATGTCAACCACAACGGCATTCTTAACGCCGGAGAGAAACGCCGCGCCGCGCATCGAGTTCGTGGGACCCGAGGCAACCGTGAGAATCGGATACTGTTCCGCTAGTTCGGTCGCCATCAGCGTTCCATCGTTTTGCGAGAAATAAAGCGCGTCGTTCAAGCCGATTCCCTTGAGCGCGTCCCGCAGCCCGCTCACAATGCGCCGCGCGACCGGCGACAAACTCGCGTTGAGAATCGTCGCGTTCTCGCGCTCCAACAATCCCAGCCGCCCGATCTGGTGCGAAACGCTGACGTACATTTCGGGCGCGACGTTCTGCACGATTTCGCGCGCGCGCTCTTCGTGTGCGCGCGTGAGCGGCGCAAAGACCGCGCAGAGCGCGACGGCTTGAAAATCATCGTCGCGCAACCGCGCGGCAATCTCGCGCAAGCGCGCCGTATCGAGCGGATTGATTTCTCGTCCGTCGAACTCGTGCCCGCCTTCAATGAGAAACCATTGCCCGCCGAGCGCCGCACGCAAATCATCCGGAAAATCCGCCAGCGGTGGAATCGCCGCCGTCGCCGGCGCGCCGATGCGAATGACCGCCGTGCGCGCCAATCCCTTGCGCTCGACAATCGCGTTGGTGAGATGCGTCGTGCCGAGCATCACCGCGCGCGGGGGATGCGCGGCGAGCGGCAATCCGCGCAACGCCGCGACAATGCCGCTCGTCACATCACGCGTCGTGGGCGCTTTGTTGAACGCGACAACGCGCGCGCCATCCATCAAGACCGCGTCCGTATTGGTTCCGCCAACGTCAATGCCAACTCTCATAACGATTGGTACTCTACCGCGTACCCAAACGCGCGTGGACCGACAAATTCCAACGCGCGCGGTGTGCGCAACTGCGCGGGCGCGGGCAGTCCCAGCACGAGGACGCGCAAACCATAGCGCAAAAGTTCGGTTGTCACCGGCTCGCCGGTTTCCGCATCAATCACGCAAATCAAATCGGGAACGACGGCGAGCAACGCGCGTTGCCCATTCGCCGCGTCTTGCCACGCAATCAGATTTTCATTCTGAAACGCGATGCGACAACGCGCGCCATCCGCGGACGCCATCCGCGCCTCGCCGCGCGCAAAACCCGCTGCAGTCCGGCGCTCCACGTCAACAATTTTTCCCGCGAACAAACGTCGCCCGCCCGTCACCGCCAGAATCGCGTCCGCCGCGTCCGCGTGATTGTGCCGTGCGCTTAGCACCGCGTCGCCCACGCGCTTTGCCAGCGTCAGCATGTGCGGGATCGCCCAGCGTTTCATTTCTGCGCCGCTCATCACAAAACCAGCGACGGACGCACGCGCGCCATTCTCCACCGCCCACTGGCGCGCCATGCGCTCGACCGCGCGCGGGTCGCGTTCCTCGCGCAGAATTTCGGTCTTGCCCTTGTGGTTTGCCAGCGCGAGCGGCGTCGGCGCGATGCCGTTGATCGCGAAAACATCCATCTGCAATTCTGGAAACGCGCGTCCCATTCCGTCCGCGTCAATCACCGGCATGCCGGTCTGTGCGCTAACGACCAGCGGCACGACTGAATTCGACCCGCCGATTTCGCCGGGAATGATCGCGTCAATTGGCTTGCCCAGGTGGGCTTCCAGCGCGCGCAAGGCGCGGAGTTCCTCTTCGCCTTGCGGCAATCGCTCATAGCCAACCGTCGGCGCGCCCATATTGAACACGGAAACCACGCGCGCCGCGTCGCGCACATCGGCTGGCGCGATGACCGTCGCAGTTCGCCCCGCGCGCAAATGCTCGCGCATTCGCAATTTGCCGAGATACGGATTGCCGCCGCCGCCCGTGCCAAGAATGCCCGCGCCGATGGCGATGGATTCCAAATCGTCTGCGGTGATTTTCCAATTCACATCCACATTATACGTCAATTTTGTGCTATAATCGCACGCGCAGTTGATCAGGAAAAGGAACGATGTCTGAAATCAGCGAGTTTCGCCAAGCCAAAGACAATTTTTTCAAAACGCACCCGCAATCGCCGCTGCTGCCGGAACAAAAGCAGAATTTTGCCGGGCTGAACTATTTCCCGGAAAACCCGGCGTTGCGATTTGAATGTCGCCTCGAACGCTACGCCCAGCCGGAACGCGTCGAGATGCCGACGAGCACCGGCGCGCAGCAAGTCTACCGCAAAGTGGGTCAAGTGAAATTCAACGTAGGCGGCGCGGACGCCGCGCTCCAAGTTTATGAATCGGAAAATGGAATGGGGTCGTACTTTGTTCCGTTTGTGGATGCGACCGCGCCGGCGGAAACGTACGGCGGCGGACGCTATTTGGAACCAGAGGAGCAACACGCAGACGAACTGACAGTGGATTTCAATTTAGCGTACAACCCGTACTGTGCGTACAACGACAAGTGGAGTTGCCCGCTGCCGCCGATTGAAAACCGGCTGAAGGCCGAAGGTCCCGAGGAACGAGGGATCAGGATTGAGGCGGGAGAGAAGAAATTTCACGAGTAGCTACAGTAGTTTGAAGATTCGTATTTCGGAGTTTATCCTGAGTGTAGACGAAGGATGCTCTTCGTGGATCAATAGTTATCAGACTGCGCTCCGCAAAAAGAACACTGGTATTTTGGGAGCGTTCCCGCCGGCGGGTTTCGCTCGATGGAGATGGACGAAATCCGCCTGAGATACGGAAACCAACGTGTGTGGCACAGTCAAAATTCAAACAAGTGCTGGCACAGGAAAATGCAGCATGCTCGCGAGGCCCACGAGTATTATGAAACTAAACCCATTCAATTAAACAGATAAAGAAAGCTCGTGTCGGGTCAAACCGGCTGACACTTCGTTCGCAAGGTCTCGGGTTCGTTTTCAATTGGATACGCTCATAGTTTTAGGAATGAATATACTCCTTGATCAATTTGGGACAGTCCAGATCTTCTCAATCTTGGTCAGCATTTTCATGACGCCATGAATCGCTTTCGGTATCATTTTTGATTAGGTGACTCGCGGTAACATTCTTAATGAGTCAACTCGACGTGTTGACACTTAGTCTGAGCCATGCTATATTTTGGCCCCATTGATTGTTGATCAAGTCGTTTTGGTGTGCCGTTGGAAGGAGCCGACCCTTGTCAACCCCACGAACCCTGAACGATCAATCTCCGTTTCGAGTTTCGAAAAAGCATCTGTCTTCTGCCGGCAATTGCGCGCGGCAGACAGATGCTTTTTGATTTCACCCCCAAGGAGGATCTATGCCTGACCGAAGCAAAGAAGTCAGTCCCGCCGTCGCATCTTTATTGCAGAAAGATGATGACGCCCTGTTCGTGGAGCTGGGTAACCGCCTCACCGCGTTGAGTAGCGCTCCAGGATTCGGGGGTGAATTCGCTCCTGTGATGCCGCAAGCATTCGGACCGGTCGATGATCTCCGCAAGATTGGCCAAAAGTTCTGGGAAAAGTTCAACAAACAAGCGTACGATCTCGTGTGCGGCACGGACGAGTCGAACGCCGCCTTACGAAAGCAGATTCTCGATGCCTTCAACGCAGGCGAAAATGCTGTTGCCGCCGCAATCGCCGCCACGCTTGCGTCTGGGGCATTCGCGCTCGCGCCGGCGGTTGCCGCCGTCATCGCTGCGTTGGTCATCAAACTCTTTTTCAAGCCCGCACACGGTGCCATGTGCGCTGTGTGGAAAGAGAAATTGCCCCAAAACGCATAGCGGCATTTGAGCAATTCCCAACTCGCTTGTCCGGATTGATTCGCTCAGCAAACAAAGCGATCCGGGCATTCCGGCAACCTCTATGACGCTTATTTTTCCTAAAGGAAATACTCCGCCGGTTCAACCGGGCGTGCATGCCTTGATCGCCGGCGTCAGTTATTACGAATACCTGCCCGGCGGCAAAGGGCTGCCACTCGCGAATCCTGATTTCGATTTGAGGCAACTGGATTGCGCCGCTCTGTCAGCTTGGAACATTTATCAGTGGCTCCTCAATCACCAAGATAAACTACCCCTACCCCTCTCAACCGTGCGTTTGCTCCTCTCGCCCTCAGATGGCGAGCGTCAGCTAATGGACCCCGTAACCCTTAAAGACGTCGAGCCCTGTACGTTCGACAATTTTTTGAACGCAGCGAATGACTGGCGAGAGGATGCTGCCAAAACAAAAGAAAGCATGACCTTGTTTTATTTTGCCGGCCACGGAGTTAAGCATCTCAGGGACAACGACGCCGTACTAATGGAAGACTTTGGCAAGCGTGGTCCTTGGTCCCGTACCACGTTGGCCACGGAAAATCTCTATTATGGGATGGCCCCCTCTGCAAATTTCCCCGAAATGGCGGAAAAACAAGTTTACTTTTATGACGCTTGCCGAAACACGCACCCTGCGTTTTCAAACTATGACTCTACCGAATTCGGCACTGTGCTTCAAGCCGGCTCTCTAGTGAACAACGGCCCCCAAGACCGCCGCAACACGTCGGTGTTCCTCGCCACTGTTCCCGGCGATTATGCATATGGATTGCCCCAGCAGGGATCCTTTTTCAGCCAAGCCTTGCTCAAGGGGCTGAACGGCGAGATGTATGCTGAACACATGGAATGCACTAGCGAGCTAGGATATGTTAATCCCAAGATATACGACGGGGAAAAACGTTGGGTTATTTCCACCCGCGAATTGTTTGAATCGATGAAAGAGGAGATCGCACGCTTGCTCGAAAAATGGGGGAAAAATCCAGACGCGCTACGTGAAGATGGATCGCGCCGTGCTGATATTCATCTTCATATATTGGACATGCCGCCTCTGGTTCCTATCACACTCAGCATCCACCCACCCGACGCACATGAACGGACACGTGTCCGCGTGAACCCAATCCGCGAAGACGACGGCACAGTGGATGCCATAGCCATCTGGGATTTACCCAAACCTATCCAGCCGCATCCGTACGAGGACACATTGCCGGCTGGCTCGTACTGCGTCCGCGGCATCATCGAAACGGAAGATCCAAATCTAGAACCCCAATTCTTCATTGCGAAGCCAGGCGAACCGAAAACCTTTATGGTGAGAGTGAAACAATGAGTAAACTCCGGTTTGACCTCGATCCAGACGTCGTTCTCCCGATTGAGATTCGCAAGCCAAACCTTACACTCGTGAAGCGCGCACTTTCATCGCAATCAGTAGATTTGCCGCCGGGTGCGTATTGGGTTACTCTGCAGTTGCCCTCCGGTGATTCAGAATTACTTCCGGAAGAATTTCGTCGGAAGTATGTCACTTTGGGCGCAGAATCCCAGATCGTGAGCTTCACAACCGCTCCAGCCACCCCGACACGCGTCCGCGGGATTGACCTGAGGGCAAAACGTTTGCCAATTGCCACGATGATCGGCAGCCCACTTGATTCGCTGAATTGGAACGAAATTGACTGGAAGGAATTGCAACAGAAGATTCTGGGCGACGATATCCAAGTGAATGTGTTTCAAGGCAATCTCCTGCAGGGCAACATCATGCAGATCGAACCACCTTCGACGGTGACAAAGATTGAGCGACATCCAGGCGAAACGGCAATGGCGCGCTATGCGATTCGAGCGCACGGCAGGTTGCGGTACGCGCAGATCATCAGACCGAATGCGCCCGCGCTCAACATCGCGCTTCCCATTTCAGATCAAAGCGGATGTGAAATCGCCCTCATTCCGCAGCGCGACCAGACAATCACCTACGATATTGACTTGGCAAATAAAGATGCAGATGCGCTGCTTCAATTCTACGAACGCGGCGATCTGGGATCAATGACCACCCTCACTAGACAAGACGCACAGATCTCGGAAAAGCTGCTGCAAGAAAAGACCCTCGATCCCATCGGTGCATGCGTTGGCGCGTACACGCTGCTTTTCCTCGGCGAGCTCGACCGACTGCACAATTGGACGCAAAATCTATTCAACTGGTTCGCTTGGCTTCCGGATGGTGTAGTGATCTTAGCAGAACACCAAGCGCGGCAAGGCAACCACCTCACGGCACTGGAAACGTTGCTACACTTGAATGAACGCGGTCTGCCGATCTTCACAGCCGGCTTTTCGTACGCGCTCGACCGGCTACGTGGTTATGTTCGCGCGGAATCCGAAAATATTCCCGCGCGCAAACTACTCAAACAATTGCAGTCCTATGCGATCCATACCGATTTCGACAAACCGTTCGTGACGTTCACTGGAACAGATCCACGGAACCCAGGTGATCGCCGCACAGAGAGAACAACGCAAACACCACTCAGGGTATTCATCAGTTCGGTTTCAAACGACTTTTGGGTAGAACGGAAGGAAATCGCAGAATGGCTTGAAATTTTCGGCATCAACGCCATCTTGGCTGAGAATTCGCCAGCCGATCCTCGACCACCCAATATCGTGTATGAAAATTTAATTGACCAATGTGATCTCTTTGTTGGTCTGTATGGCACAAACTATGGTGACGACAGTATGCCTGACGGGACAATTTCGTGGATTGAGGCAGAATACAATATGGCACTAAGACTAGACAAGCCAGTACTGGCCTACTTTGAGATTGCAAAGCCAGAGGATACTCAGTTAGTATCACTGAGAGAAAGAATTCGCCGACAACGCACTCCCAGATTCTTTGTCAATCGGAGAGAGTTAATAAAGAATGTCGTTAAAGACGTTCTGGCATATATCAATGAACATAGATAGAAAATCTTTTTGCGCGTACCAAAGCGTACAATCCCTATTGCGCGTCCAACTCAAATTGGAGTTGCCCGTTGCCGCCGATTGAAAACCGGCTGAAGGCCGAAGGTCCCGAGGAACGAGGGATCAGGATTGAGGCAGGAGAAAAGAAATTTCACGATTAGATCGGGAATCTGCAAATCTTGCTTTCGAGCATGACTATCGCGCAAGATATTCTTCAGGGGTAAACACAGTCAACAGCGTCTTGCCTTTGAAATGGCGCGCGTTCAAGGATGAAATCGTGAAAGCGAAATTGTAAAATGGTCCCCATCGAATTAGCAAAACTGATCGCCGGTGGAGAGACATTCGCCGTCGAGTTCAAAGGCGAAGAACGCGCTCCGCTCTCCGATGCTGATTTGGTCGAAGCCGTCGTGTGTCTGGCAAACGGACAGGGTGGTTACTTGCTGATCGGCGTCGAAGATGATGGACGCGTGACTGGCGCGCGCCCACGACACGGTGTAACGACTGATCCCTTGCGTGTGCACGCGCTGATTCAGAATCGAACCGTCCCTGGGTTGAGTCCGCGTGTACATCTGGGAGAATTCGATGGCAAACCCGTATTGCTGATTGAGGTGCCGCGCTCCGATCGTCCAGTGGGCACATCGGCGGGAAAGTTTGTGCGGCGCGCAGTTGGCGCGAATGGAAAACCAACTTGCCTACCATTTTTCCATCATGAAATGGTTAGCCGTGAAGCCACCGTCGGTGTTAGAGCCAAGTAGAAATGTCCCCTTTCTGCCAAATAGAAATGTCACCCCTGATCGTGATATAAAGTTCTGTTTCAACTTCACGAACAGGGAGACGGCAGAAAGTGAGTGACCTTCTACATATGAGTCATCAAGAAC
>JACQGS010000016.1 GCA_016199405.1 Chloroflexota bacterium
GCGGAACGCCCGTCCAGTTCATACAGCACGTTGCCTTTGGAACGCGTAATCAATCGCTCGGGTCCAAACGGATCCCAACCGCCCAACGAGGCGTACCCGACCTTTAGCCGCTCGCCGTACAAACCCAAGACCGCGATGTTTTTTTGGCGCGGCGCATCGTCCCACAAGACGTACGTTTCATGAAAACGATCGCCGTCGCCGGACAATCCGCCCGTGATGGTAATGTGCGGCGGCAGATGTTTTGCCAAGCCGCTGACGAGATCGCTTCCGTTCACCGAATTGCCTTCCGACAAAACAAAAACATGCGTCAGTCCCGCCGGCGGCAACATTTGCGCCAAGCGTTCGCCGGCAGAAAAACTATCCTCGCCGCTCGCAATGTCCACGCTGCCGCCTTGCACGCGCGTATGCTCAAAATGAATCGCGGTCACGACAAGCGAATCATCCGAGACCTGCGTGCCGAAAATTTCGCCGGCAGTGGAGCAGCCCATCAAATGTGCGCGCGGGTACGCCGCGCGAATCTCGTCGAGCGCAAAACGCTCTTTGATCAACGCGGTGCCGCCAAACAGCAAAACTAATTGCGCGGCATCGCCCAATTTTCCCGGCTTTGCCGGCTCCCAGCCGGATTTTTTCATCCAGCGCGCTTGTTCGATTTTCAACGAAATGCTCCTTATGTAACGACAAGCCGGCTGCTCATTTTAGCCAAGCCAGACTACTCGCTCAAAAAAATCACCAGCCGGAATAACTGACGTCATTCTATCATACGGAGTGATGGAATCCATAGTCCCTTTGGCGTGAGACCGTCCGGCGCGCCCAGAATCGCGCGGCGCGGAGACGACTTACGCGTTGAAATCGCCGGGGTTATCGGGAGAATGGGGGGCAGGCGGCGGAGGCGCGGGCGCGCTCGCATCACTTGCCGGCGGCTCCGCTGCGGGCGTTGCGCGTGACGAAGTTTCTTGCGTGAGCGTGTGATATGCTAGCATTGCGTCCACAATCGAGCGACTGCGGACCGACGCTTCTTGTTCGGTGCGACGCGTCCGCGCGGCTTCAATGCGCCGGAAAATTTCTGCCTGCGCGTGGCGCGGATTGTGAATCCAATCAAACGTCAGGGGTTCGCCTTTGCCGGCGGTTTGAATGATGACGGTACCGTAATTCAGAATCGCGGCGACCGGGCTGGGAATGTCCACGCGAATATCTTGGATCTGATCCAACGGCGCGGCATTCGATTTCGTCTTGAGGTTAAACGGCAGGCGCTCTTCGTCCACGATAATCGAGTCGTTCACCGCATAAATGTCATTGCGCCAATCAATCCAATTCCACACCAAGGCGCCCAAGACGATCCCAAACAAGACGGTCCCGCCAAAGAGAAAGCCACCCGCGCCGAGAATCAGCAGGGTCGGACTGTTCGCAATCAAGATGAACAGTAAATCCAATCCGATCAGCGCGAAAAAATATCTGGCGGTACTTTTGAACAGGACGAACCAGTGCTTGCGCCACACAATGCGACTGCCTTCGTCCACTTCGAGCGATAGCGCGGATCGAATTCCCGCGCGCACGGATTGCGCCATCGTCCTTTTTTGTTTTTGGGCGACGGTCGCCGGCGCCGCATTTTCATTCGTTCCCGGCGCAATATACTGCCGCAGTTCCTGGCGAATCCGTTGCCGGAATTTTTCGCGTTCATCCGCCATTTGCCGCGCACGAATCCGATCTTTTAGCGAAAGGATCAAGCCGCGAATTTGGGTCGCGTTCCCGACCATCGTCAGCGTAATATCGCCATCGCCGCCGCTCGCGGTTTGCACGACCAGCGAGCCGACGCCGAGCCATTGCGATGGCAGCGCCAAATCGAGGCGCACATTTTGCACTTTGTCCAACGCGACGCTCTTGCTCGATTCCTGAATAATCATTACGCGCTCGACATGCAGAATGCGTTGATTCGTCAATACATATTCATCGTTATACCAATCGTACGTCACCCAGGCGATCCAGACCACACTTCCGATCACAAGAAAGCGCAATGCCCAATCCAAAAGGTCGACCTTGAGAAAGGTTTCGGCGATCACATCTCCGATAACCAAAACAACTGTGACCAAAACAATCGGCGCGATTTTCGGAACGAGCGCCCACCAATGTTTGCGAATGACGCGCTCGACGATCTCCCCTTCCAGCACCCATTTGAATCCGTGCGTGCGCTTCTTCTCTGCCTCGGCAATAAAGGTGAGCGCAGCAAGGATCTCTGGATTCTCTGGCTTGAACTTTTCAAAGTCTTGCCGTGTCATGACGAACGCGACAGTCTCCGTCAGCGCGTCGGCATGATTCTCATAGGGCTCCTGCGTCGTAAACATTTGCTCGCCGAAATAATTCTTCGGAGCGGCGTTCGCGTCAGCCGGTGTGGGCGACGGGAGGACGCCGACGGTCGTCTCAAATCCGCCGGCGTCGGTATGGCGCAGATTGACCGCGCCGCGTTCGATCACGAAAAAGCGATTGCCGAGATCGCCCTGCCGCGCGAGATTCGTGCCGGGCGCGAACACTTGACGCTTCGCCAGCGCCATCAGCGCGGCAAATTGTTCGAGCGTGAGTTTGGAAAACCACGGATGTAAGCGGAGAGAATCGAGAGCGTCCATAAGCGATTTTGGATTTCAGACTTCAGATTGCGGATTACGAATTTTCGTAGCATAGCCCCTTGTGGGCGTGCGCGCACGCGCACAAGGCGCTATGCTACAGCATTTCCTTCAACCGTTTCGCCGCCTCTTTCGACATGCCTTGCACCGTCGCGAGTTCGTCCAGCGGCGCGTCGCGCATTTTGTCGAGCGAGCCATACCGCGCGAGCAACGCGCGGCGGAAATAGGAACTAAACAGACAAGCACGTGAGCGAAAAAAGCCCACGTGCTTGAGTTTGGTATCGGTTCTCAAATCCCTTGTAAAAACTGAACGCGCAACGACCATCATCACGCCACACGCTGCAACTGCTGTTTGAGCCAGCGGTTGACCAGTTCATTCACCGGCACTCTTTCTTTTCGAGCCCGCTTCTGAATCTCGCGCGCCAGTTCAGGTTCGAGGGGCACAGCCAGCGTGTGCGCCGGCAGCGTCACATCGAACTGAACTTCACGCCAGACATCTTCGTAATCCGCCAGACTGTGAGTGTCCCAGAACTGCTCAAATTCCTCCACCGTCGCAAAACGCTCCGGGAGTGCGTCGCGCCGTTTTTTATTTTCTGCCATAGCGTTTCCGTTCCTTCCCATCCATCTCCCGTGCGCTCGTCACCAGCGCATGACGATCCGTCTTGTAAATAAAGAAAACGATGAGATACCGCCCGCCATCGGTTTGCCCCCACGCCGCATAAATGTCCTCGTGAGGATGCTTGCCTTTCTCAGCCCAGAAAAAGCGCGGCTCATTGGCAAAAACCTGCATCACTTCACGCCATGTAACGCTATGCTTGCGCGCCAGTTTCTCTTCATCGAGGATGTCTACGGCAGCGATTTCCACTGGGCATCTTCTCTTTGGACGCGATTCTATCAGTCCTGTTTTAACTTGTCAATGTGCGCTACAGCATTTGTTAGAGCCAAGTAGAAATGTCCCCTTTCTGCCAAATAGAAATGTCACCCCTGATCGTGATATAAAGTTCTGTTTCAACTTCACGAACAGGGAGACGGCAGAAAGTGAGTGACCTTCTACATATGAGTCATCAA
>JACQGS010000133.1 GCA_016199405.1 Chloroflexota bacterium
ACTAAATGGCACAATCATCTCATGAAAGGGGAAACGAATGAACACGCAAGAAAAGAACGTGCAACAAGAAACGAACGACGAGCAAATCAAGCCCGTTACCAAGCCCCACCATCTGCCCGGCATAGCGGTCCAGACCGGCATCAAAGCCGGCGAGGAGAAAAAATCAGGGGCCACTGGTGGCACCACACGCAAAGCGAAAAGGCATAGATAACACATCTAACATGAGCAAAAGCTGAGGCTCGTGTCTAGAAAAAGTGCAAGGGGTGTGATATGATAGTCCCATGGACTTTCCGATAACCGCCACACTTTGATGCGGGGACTCACCTACTTGTTGCCGTGCGCGTCGCGCATTGCTGGGCGCGCACGGCAACGCAACGAGGAACAAGGAATTATGGCAATCTCTTTTTCACGTTCGATGCGCTCGCTTCACGGCGATTCATTTCGACCATCGCTCGCCACGCTCATCGTCGCCAGCATTTTGATTGCGGCGTGGATGGCGTGGCTGGTGTTCGCGCCGGTCACGCTCTATGAAACCAGCCAAGATTGGCAAGTCCAACGCGACGGTTCGCTGATCGTCCGCTTTCCGGCGGAAACGATCGCGCGCTTTCGCCCCGGTCAGCCCGCGACGCTCGCCATTCAAGCCGATCCGAACGAGCCGCCGCAACAACTGAAAGCGATTGTCGCGGATATACCCAGTCGCACGCAGAACCGCCTGGCGTCGGACACGGTCAAAGTCACGCTGCTCTCCAACGCGCTGCCGAAAGGCACGTCGGGCGGGGAAGTCAAAATCGAAGTTGAGCGCGTTTCGCCGCTGACGTTGATCACGCGCGCGAGCGGTCAGTTGGCGGCGCGCTAATTGCGTCAATGAAAGGAGGTGAGACACAAGCACACCAACAATCCACAAATGGGAATGGTAAAAGAGGTAGAGAATGGACGCTGTTCCATTCTGCGTCCGATCAACCGTGCCGACTAAATGGCACAATCATCTCATGAAAGGGGAAACGAATGAACACGCAAGAAAAGAACGCGCAACAAGAAACGAACGATCGCGTAGCACAAGCCAAACCGATCACCACAACCCGTCGTCAGTGCGGCATCGCTGTCAAGACCAATGTGAGGGCTGGGGATTGCATGACTGACTGCATGAATAGTAAAGGTGGGAGTGGCCGCGAATGCATTAAGCAATGCTTCCGCAAGCATTAAGCAATGCTTCGGCAAGTAGGGCGAGTAAACCTGGGTGCAAGCATTCCTCAACTGAGCAGTGATGTGAACAGTTGCGGGTAACCTCCGACAGCGCAAGTCGTTGCCGTGCGCGTCAAGAATGCGCGGCGCGCGCGGCAACGCAACGAGGAACAAGGAAACAGAGGTAAAGATGAAAGTTGAAACCGGTCTCGTCGTCGGCAAGGGCTTGGGAGATGTGGTCGCGGATTTCACGCACGCGACCGGGGTGAACAAACTCGCCGACCTGTACACGAACGTCACCGGCAAGGATTGTGGGTGCGCGGCGCGGCAAGACGCGCTCAATCAAATCGTCCCCAACATCTTGCCCGGATAAAGGCGTCGAATCAATTCGACGGCTCAATAGGTGGAAATCCGATCAATCGGATTGGCGCGCTCAATCGGTTTCTAACCGATTTCCACCTGCGTTAGCCGTCCGGTTTCTAACCGACGGCGGCGCGCAGCAGGACGGACAAACCCAATGCCAACCAACCAACGTTTTTTCGTTCCCGAAGTCGTGCAGACTTCCGAGATGGACTGCGGTCCAGCGTCGCTCAAAGCGCTGCTGGAGGGCTTTGGCGTCTCCGCGAGTTACGGTCGGTTGCGCGAGGCGTGCCAGACGGAAGTGGACGGCACTTCGATCAACACCATCGAGCAGATCGCGATCCAACTCGGGCTGGACGCCGAGCAGATCATGATTCCTGCCGACCATCTCTTGCTCGCGGAAGCGAACGCTCTGCCCGCGCTCGTCGTCGTCCGCCTGCCGAATGGACTGACGCACTTTGTCATCGTCTGGAGCCAGCACGGGCGATTCGTCCAAGTGATGGACCCGGGCATCGGGCGACGGTGGGTGGACGAAAAACGCTTGCTCGCCGAATTGTACATCCATCGTTTCCCAGTTTCCGCGCAGGCGTTTCGCGATTGGGCTGGCACGGAAGGATTCCTCGCGCCGTTGCGCCTGCGGCTGGGCGAACTGCAATTGACCGACGCGCGCATTGCCGAACTGGTCGCGCAGGCAGTCGCCGATCCCGGCTGGCGCGGACTGGCGACATTGGACGCGGCGACGCGGATGGTCGCATCGCTCGTTCGCGCGAATGGCTTACCACGCGGCGAGATCGCCACGCAGGTGCTGACGCGCTTTTTCGATGATGCGCGTAGGACAAATTTGGAAATTTATCCCACAGATCAATCCATCCCTGCGCCGTTTTGGTTCGCCGAGCCATTGCCGCGCGATCCTGCCAAACCCGATGGCGAATCGGAGAGACGGCTCGCCGAGTCGTCTCTACTGTTGCGCGGTGCCGTCCTCGTCCACGTGCGCGGGACAATTCTCAAGCCGCCTGAAGCATTGGTCGAGAAAAAATTATCGCCGGAACTCGCTGCCGCGCTGCAAGAGACGCCGCTCCATCCCGAAAAAGAATTGTGGCGCGCGGTGCGCCAGGATGGGCTATTCCTGCTGAGCGCGCTAATCCTCGCGCTGTTTGTGGCGGCGCTGGGCGTGACCGTCGAAGCGCTTTTGCTGCAAGGCGTGATGAAACTGGGATTGAGTTTGCCCGAGTCCGGCGCGCGCATGATTGCCATCGCCATCTTGTTCGCGCTCGTCTTGTTCTTATTCGCGCTCGAACTCCCGCTGACGGTGATCGAGCAGCGGATCGGGCGGCGGCTGGAGACCCGTCTCCGCATCCTCCTCCTCGAAAAAATTCCGCGCTTGAGCGACCGCTATTTTCACAGCCGCCTCACTTCGGATATGACGATGCGCGCGCACGGTTTGCGCGCGCTGCGGACTCTGCCGACGCTGGCGGTGAGTGTTTTGCGACTGGCGTTTCAACTGCTCTTCACCGCGCTCGGCGTGATCATCCTCGATCCGGTCAGCGCGCCGTGGGCGATTGCGTTCACGCTGGTCTTTGGCGTGCTTGCGTATTTCAGCAACATCATCCAACGCGAGCGCGAGATGCGCCTGTTCACGCACGACGGCGCGTTGAGCCGCTTTTATCTCGATGCGCTCCTGGGTCTGATTCCGGTGCGGATGCACGGCGCGGAGCGTTCGATGCGCCGCGAGCACGAAACGCTGTTGACCGAATGGACGCGCGCTTCGCGCGACACCTGGCGCATCGTCGTCGTATTGCAGGGCATCGGCGCGGCGCTGTACGCCGCCTTCTCGGTCATCATTCTCTTGAACTTTGTGACGCGCGGCGGGCAGACGAGCAATATTCTGCTATTGTTCTATTGGACGCTCAACCTGCCCGCGTTAGCGCAATCCATGTTCGCGCTGCTAGAGCAATACCCGATTGCGCGGAACCACACCTTGCGTTTGCTGGAACCGCTCGGAGCGCCAGACGAAACCGATTTCGGATTGCGGATTTCGGATCTCGGAACCGATTTGCCGAAATCCGAAATTCGAAATCCGAAATTATACGTGGGTGTTGGTATCACGATGGACAACATCGCCATTCAAGCCGGCGGTCATACGATTCTGAGCGACATTAACTTGCAAATCAAGCCGGGCGAGCATGTTGCGATTGTGGGACCATCGGGCGCGGGCAAATCGTCGCTCGTCGGCATTTTGCTGGGGTGGCACAAGCCGGTGGAGGGGCGGTGCTTGATTGACAGTGCGCCGCTCGACGGCGAGCGATTGCGCGCCCTGCGCCGCGAAACGGCGTGGGTTGACCCGGCGGTGCAGTTGTGGAATCGCTCGCTCATCGCCAATCTACAATATGGTAATCAGAACGGCGATAACTCGATTGGGAACACGCTGGAAGCAGCCGACCTGTTCGGCATCTTGGAGCGCCTGCCCGAAGGAATGCAAACCGCGCTGGGCGAGAGCGGCGGGTTGGTTTCCGGCGGCGAGGGGCAGCGCGTGCGCTTGGGGCGCG
Source organism: Chloroflexota bacterium (assembly GCA_016199405.1). Lineage (GTDB taxonomy): Bacteria > Chloroflexota > Anaerolineae > UBA4142 > UBA4142 > JACQGS01. The sequence continues at coordinate 4,089 of JACQGS010000133.1, forward strand.
CGATGAACAAGCCGGACGTGCGCCTCGCGATTTTGGACGAACCGTTTCGCGGGCTGGATCGCGCCAAGCGCAGCGCGTTGCTCATGCAGGCGCGCGCGCGTTGGCGCGGCGCGACTATGTTCTGCATCACGCACGATGTCGCCGAAACGCAAGCGTTCGCGCGCGTCCTCGTAATCGAGAACGGGCGCATTGTCGAGGATGCCGCGCCCGCCGTTCTCGCCGCGCAACCGGCATCGCGTTACCGCGCAATGTTGGACGCGGAGGAAGCGGTGCGGCGCGGGCTGTGGGAGAGCGCGGACTGGCGGCGGTTGTGGATCGAAGAGGGTGAGTTGAGGGAAAACGCACTAACCGAAAGGAGGTAGGGTCAATGAAGAACTCTCCTATTATGAACAAATCAATTTGCGCGAATTATCGTCCCCTCTCGGTAATCTTCCTCCATCAACACGCGCGCTAACATTCCCACGCTCACAATCTGCACGCGCAGCCCCGGCATTTGTTCCACGAGCGCAACCATTCGCTTCACTTTGTCAATCATTCCGCCCGTCACGTCTACGCCGTGCGAACCGCGCAGGCGCGATTCGATTTGCGGAAACGTCGCGGGCGTGATCTCGCGGATGAGTTGCGCCGACGCGTCGTGCAGCGGGTCGGCTGTGTAAACGCCGTCCACAATGCCGGCGAGAATGATGCGCGTGGGCTTGAGGCGCGGCGCGAGATACGCAAAAATTTTTTCGGTTGAGCAGATCGTCATCTCGCGCGTTTCGTCGAACGCGACATCACCGTGCACGAGCGGCACGAGCTGATGCACGAGCGCGAGCTCAATCGGCTCGACTGCCATGCGCACGAGTTCACCGTCGCGGCAAATTGCCGACGCCGACGGCTGCAGCGCGACGACCGGCAATTCCGCGGCGATAAAAATATCGGTGAGGATGCGCGTCAGCCGCGTGGCGACTGCCCCGGTGTACGCGTACGCGCGCCAATTGCCGCGCTCGCCAAAGCCGGATTTCTTCGCGGCAAAATGCCCAAACGAGCCGCTGCCGTGCCCAACTAAAACATGTAGCGCAGGTTGTCTAACCTGCGCCGCTTTTATTTCTTGCGCGACGCGGCGAATGACGTCTACGCGCGCGGTTGCGTCGCGCGTCTTGTCGGTGATCGCCGAGCCGCCGAGTTTGAGAAAGATCAAACTTTCTTCAATACCTCTTTCACTTGCGCCGCCAATCCGTTCATCCCCAATTGCCGGACTTCTTCCGGGATCTGGTCATCCAGAATCGCGTGCCCCAGCGCGGTCTCTTTGAATTCTTTCAGGTCTTGCAGATACACGCTGTCCAGTTTTTCATCGCGCAAAATTTTTCCATCGCGCACCGTCACGATGCGGTCGGCGACGCGCGCCACCGCCGGATTGTGCGTGACGACGATGAACGTCGTGCCTTGCTCGCGATTGATGCGGCGCATCAGTTCCATGATCTCGTCCGTGCTTTTGCTGTCGAGATTGCCGGTCGGCTCGTCCGCCAAAACAATTTGCGGATGATTCGCGAGCGCGCGCGCAATCGCGACGCGTTGGCGTTGCCCGCCGGAAAGCTGCGCCGGAAAAAAATGCTTGCGGTCGCCCAAGTTGACGAGGTCGAGCAAGGCGTCGGCGCGCGCGCGCCGCGCGGCATCGCTCATTTTTTCTTCTTGCAACGGCACTTCCACGTTCTCGGTCGCGTTCAGCGTCGGAATGAGATTGTGCAATTGAAACACAAAGCCGACGGTCTGCGAGCGAAAGCGATCCAAATCCTTGATCTGCGCGAGTTCCTGCCCGGCAACTTTGCAAACGCCGGTCGAAGGACGATCGAGCGCGCCGAGCAGATTGAGCAAGGTGCTCTTGCCGCTGCCGGAGGGTCCCATCACCGCGACAAATTCGCCGGCGTGAATCGAAAACGTCACGCCGTTCAACGCGTGCACCGCTTCGGCGCCGTCGCCGTAAATCTTGACGAGGTTGTCGGTTTCGACGACGAGATGATTGTTACTATTCACTGTTCACCGTTCACTGAAAACTGATTACTGCTCACTGATCCCCGCTCACTGCTTCGTACTGATCTCCACATGCCCGGTCATGCCCCAGCGCAAGATCGGGTCGAGCGCATCCAGCGTCACGGTCACCGTAAAATTCGTGCCGCCGGATTTGGCGGTGGCAATCGGCGCGATTTGCGCGATCTTGCCGTTGAAAATTTTGCCGGGGATCGCCTCAAACGTGATCTTGACCGGTTGCCCCACTTGCACATTCGCGATATTCGTCTCGCTCAAATCATCCGTTTCGATTTGGAGCGTGGATAAATCACCCAGCACGACGACCGGCACGCCCGGCGAAACGAATTCGCCTTCTCTGATTTTCACGTCCACGATCGTTCCGTCAATCGGCGCGACGAGCAGCGTCGACGCCAACACGATTCTGGCTTGATTCAAGCGCGTCTCTGCCGCGCTCACCGAGATTTCGGCGATTTTTACATCGTCCGCGCTCGCGCCTTTCAGAACTTGATCCAAGCGCGCCTGCGCGGTGGTGAAATCTTGATACGCCGCCTCGAGCGTGCGGCTTTGCGGCATCATGCCGACAAATTCATTCCCTTTCACTTTGTCGTACGCGGCTTGCGCGTCGCGCAATGCCGAGGTCGCGCGATCTAGATTGGCTTTTGCAATCGTCACGTCTTCTTTCGTCGCGCCGGCGCGTACTTTTGTCAATTGCGCTTTCGCGGAATCCACGCCGGTTTGCGCGGAGGCGACATTGGCTTCTAATTCCGCCGAGTCGAGTTTGATGAGCGTGTCGCCTTTTTTCACTTTATCGCCGGTTTTGAGCGATGCCTGTACGACCTGCCCGCCGATTTTGAACGCGAGATTCGCGCGCTTTGCCGGCAACAGCGTGCCGGACGCGGAGACGATCGTGTCCGTTTCGCTCAGCGCGAGGATCGCGGTAGGAGTGGCTTTGGGGGCAAGCGGATTCGCACTGCCGCCGGCGCCGGAGAAGAGCAGACCGCCCACGATCAAAACGAGTACGCCGCCCACAATCAAAAATCGTTTGCTCATATCTCTATGCCTCTGTCAGAAAATATTTTGGTGCGCGTAAGATACTCCAAAACGCGCTTCGCGCCAAATCACTTATCACTCGTACCGCAACGCTTCTGCCGGCGCGAGACCGCTTGCGCGCCACGCCGGATACAACGCGCCGATGCCGCCCAAGGCAAGCGCAGTCAGCATCGCTTGCCCGAAAAGTTTGAGCGAAAAATCCGGCTTGAGAAATGCGCCGGTCGTCGGTTCCAGTCCGATCAAGGAGCCGAGCGCGACGCCCAGCCCAATGCCAAACAGTCCGCTGACTATGCTCAGAGCAAAGGATTCGCGCACAATCATCCCGATTACGCGCCGCCGCCGCCAGCCCAACGCGCGCAGCGTGCCGATTTCGCGCGTGCGTTCGGAGACGCTCATCAGCATCGCGTTCATAATGCCGACGCCGCCGATGAGAATCGAGATGAACGACAGCGCACTCGCCGTCGCGCGGAACGATTGCACGTCGTTCGTTTTTTCGGCGTACTCGGTGGATCTTGAAACGCTCACTTGCTTCCAACGCGCTTCGATCTGTGCGCGCACCGTTTCGAGTTGCGCCGTGTCGTTCAGTTTGACAAAGAAAAAAGTAACTTGATTCGGTCGCTTGAGCAACGTCTGCGCTTCGCTCAACGCCATGACCGCGCTGCCGTCTTCGTACGCCGTGCCGGTTTCGTAAATGCCGACGACCCGAAACGCGTTGCCGGAAACTTGAAGCGTGTCGCCGACTTTTTTCTTGTAATTCTTTGCCGCGATTTTGCCGAGCATCACCTGGCGCGGCGCGCGGATTCGTTCGCCTTCCAACGGCGCATAATGTTGCATCGCGAAGGTGTTGGGCGCCACCCCCAACACGAGAAAATACGCCGCGCCCGGCACCGCGGCGACGCCGAACAACATGCCGGAAACGCTCTCGACCGCCGGCTGTGCCGCAATCCAGCGACCGATTTTGTCATCCACCGCCGCGAACGATAAATCGGCGGCTTTCGCTTCGCTCACCGTCAGCTCGCCGCTGTTCGCGCCCAGCGCGGTCAGTTGCGAAACAAATCCCTCCGCGATGCCCCCGAGCAAAACTACCAGCCCCACACCGACGCCAATCGCGAGCGCGGTCAGAATCGTGCGCGTGCGTTGGCGGAAGATGTTGCGGAGCGTGAGACCGGCTACAAGTTTCAAGTTCCAAGTTTCGGGTTTCAAGTTTTCACTTTTGCCTTTTAGCTTTTTACTTTTCGCTTGTCCCCCGCCTCCGTCATACCGCATCGCTTCGACCGGTTGCAAACGCGAGGCGCGCCATGCCGGATAGATCCCGCCAACGCCGCCAAGCAGGAACGCGATGATCATGCCTTGCGCGAATAAGCCAGGCGTCACCGCGTTCTCCAGAAAGCCGTTCAGTCCGGGAAGTTGATTCATAACATAGATCAGCCCGATCGCCAGCGCGATGCCGGCAACGCCGCCCAGCGCGCTCAACACCATCGCCTCGCCGACAATCATCCGCAACACGCGCCCGCTCTTCCAGCCGACCGCGCGCAGCACGCCGATTTCGCGCGTGCGCTCGAACACGCTCATCAGCATCGTGTTCATCATCACCAGCCCGCCGCCGATCAACGCGAAGAGTCCGATGAACCAACTCATCGCGCGCATGATTTGGGTGGTTTGCTGATCGTCCATATACGACGCGGTGCGCGACGCCGAAAGTTTCGGCATGCGGCGTTCCAATTCTTTGATCACCGCGTCGGTAACTTCCGGGCGCGTCACTTTGAGTTGATAGTAGGTGACTTGGCGCGGTTTTTTGAATAGTTCTTGCGCCTCTTTCAACGTCAACAGCGCGCCCATTTCTTCGACGCCTTGCCCGGTTTCGTAAATGCCGACCACGCGAAAAGACACTTCTTGAATTTTGAAAAAATCGCCGACTTGCTTCTTGAACGTCTTGGCGGCGGTCCGTCCGAGCAAGGTCTGCCGCGCGCCGGTGATCGTCTGCCCTTCCACGACTTGATAATGCTTGAACCCGAATTCTTTGGGATCCAAACCGTTGATAAAAAAATAGGGCACGTCGCCGACGTTCACGACGCCCCATAACACGCCCGCGACCTGTTTGACGCCCGGCACATTTTGCACTTGCGGCAAAACGCTTTCGTCCACCGCCGACAAAATCAAATCGACCGCGTCGCCTTGCGCCAGCACAACGTCCGCGCCGCTGGAGGTCAGCACGGTCGAGTACGTGTTGATGAATCCTTCCGCGAACGCGCCGAGCGCGACCACCGCGGCAACGCCAATCGCGATGCCGGTGAGCGTGAGCAGTGTGCGCGTTTTGCGGCGCAAGAGATTTTTGAGAATCATGTTTTCCGCGCGCCCTGCTCCATCGCGGCGAGCGTCTGGGAGACTTGTTCGATCGCGACGCGTTGCTTGCGGTACAGATCGCTCTCGCTGACTGCCAGTTGATACGCAATGTCGCGGATTTTTTTGCCCTGCACGAGTTTCAATTCCAAAATATTATACAAGACCCACTCCGGCGCGGTCAACGAGCGCGCGCCATCCGGCTTGAGCGACTCCACCGCGCGCAGAATCAGCGCCCGCAGCGCGCGCACCGGATTGCCGGCATGGTCATCGAGCGCATCCTGCACAATACTGAGTTGCAACAGCGGATTCGCGGTCAGTTTCGGTCCGCCCCAAAAATGTTCCAGCGCGTCTTTGACCGCCTGATGAAAATCCGGCGACGCGATCAGTTCGGCTTCGACTTGTTCGATCGCGAGCTCGCCGGCATAGCGCGGGCGACTGCGCGCCTGCTGAATCAATTCGATTTCGCTCGACAACTGCTCGAGCGCGGCAAAAACGCTCAGTTGCAATTGGCGATCTTCCAACGCGAGCGCGGCTTGCGCCGCGAGCGCGTCGATGAGTTCGTGTTCGCGCGCGGATAAATCCAGTTCGGGCGCGCGCGCCGGCACGCCCATCCAGCCGATCACTTGGTCGCGCGATTTCGTCCGCAAGCGCCAGAGCCAATAGCCATCCTGCGCGATCACACCATTGCCATTTTTTTCGGACAGCCGATTCCAATCCGCCGCCTCCGCCCAGCGCCGCGCCGACGCGCGCGTGCCGGCAATCGCGAGGATTTGCCAATCGTCGGCTTGCGCCGCGGCGACAAACCCGCCCGGCACGCGCAAGAGATCGCAGGTTGCCGCGAGAATATTTTCCAAGAGTTGGCGCAAATCGCTCGTCGTCAGCAAGCGCTCGTCAATTTCCTGAAAGCGCTCCAATTCGCGGCGGTCATTCCAAAAAATCAATCGGTCGATCCACGGCTTGAAGCGATTCACCAGCAATTCGAGCGCGACGATTGCCGCGATCACCATCGCGAACAACAGCGTTTCGCGCGTCAGCCCCAGCCATTCTTGCACGGTCGGCACGGAAAACATCAAGCCGACGACCGCCACCGCGACCAACGGTCCGCGCAAAAGATAATGAATCAGATTGTGCTTGATGATGCGGTCGGGCGAAAGCGCACCTTGATACGCCACCGTGTACGCCATCATGATAATCATGCCGGCGATGCCAATCTTGCCGACGAAGGCAATCAGGAGGAGCACAAAAACGGAGAACCCTTGGGGGAAACTCGCGATGATCAGAAACGGAAAGACGCCCAATGCCGGCGCCAAAAACGCGGCTTGCAAATAGCGCATACGCCGGCGCGTCGTTTGGGTGAGACAGCGTTGACGCGCGAGCCGCAGGTTATAAAAGCCCCAGCCGGTGAGCGTGACGAAAAAAAGCGCAAAGAGCCAAAAGAGCGGACCGGCGGAGAACTGGGCGACCTCGCGAAAGAAAATACCATCGCGCACCACCAGATCGCTAAACGCGACCAGCAAGAGAAACACGCCGCCGATCAAGTACGAGAGCATCACGGCGATGCGCCGGCGTTGGCGAAACAAGTACGTCGCGCGCAACACCGCATCCGAAAAATGCAGATACGCGGCGGGGATAAACGCCAGACCAATCCATTTGAATTTGAGCCACACGATCACGTCGGGATTGGTCCCGCCGGCGCGTTGGAGGAAAACGTCGCCGATGTAGACAATCGTCAGAAACGCGAGGAGCGCAGAAAACGCGCGGGCGACCGGATGGCGAAAGTTGTAGGCAAGCAGATAGAGCCAGAGCGAGAACGCGACAATGATGATCGCGGACGAGAGGATAATGTTGCCAAGCTGAAACAGCGACTGGAAAAAATTGAACATACGCGAATGATCATCCTTTGAGCACCCAAGTCACAAAATAGAACGCGAAGGCAAAAGAAAAAAGTAAACTGTCCAAGCGGTCCAATGCGCCGCCGTGCCCCGGCACGATCACGCCCGAATCTTTCGCGCCGACCTGCCGCTTGATCAACGATTCGGCGAGATCGCCGATCATCCCCGCCAGCGCGATGCCCGCGCCGAAAAAAACGCTTTGCCCCCCATCCCAACCAATCGCCGATCCAATCCCGTACGCGGCAAGCACCGCCCCAGCCAATCCGCCGAGCGCGCCTTCCCAAGTTTTCTTGGGGCTGATGTGCGGGAAAAACGGATGCCGCCCCAACGTGGTGCCGACGGCAAACGCAAAGGTATCCGTCGCCCATGTCGTGAACAAGGCGAGCGCGGTCCACGTCATTCCGTTCGGCAACGCGCGCAACGCGAACAGGTACGCGCCGAGCCCGCCAATGTACAACGCCCCGGCAATCGTCAGCGCCCAACCGGCAAGCCAGCCCTCGCCGTGTCGAAAAATCGCAAGCGTGAGCGAGAGCATCACGATCGCCGTGATGATTTCGCGGCTGACGTTGGCTTGGGTTTGCGCGCTCAACGCGAGCAACACAATCAACGCGATGCCGATCGCGCGTTGCGGCTTGAACCCCCCGGTTTGGGCAAGCTGAAAAAATTCCCAGCCGGCTAAGCCGAGCGCGGCGGTGAAGGCGATAAAATAAAAAACTCCGCCCACGTAAACCGCGCCGAGGATGATGGGAATGAGGATGATGGAACTGAGGAGGCGGCGTCGCAGCGACATTGAATTTCCGGAAACCGCGCAAAAGTAAAGCGGCTTCCCGCCGCTTATTTTACTCCGTGCTTAGGCATTCTCCAACTTGCCAAAGCGTCGTTGCCGCTGGCTGAAAGCTTCCAATGCCTTGAAGAGTTCGGCTTGATCAAAATCGGGCCACAGCGTTTCGGTGGTAAAGTATTCGCTGTACGCCGATTGCCAAATCAAAAAATTCGAGAGGCGCATTTCGGCGGCGGTGCGATTAATAAGATCCGGATCCGGCAAACCATCCGTGTACAGATAACTGGCAAAGCGCGCTTCGTCCAATTGGCTTGGATCGACGTGGTCTTGTATCATCTGGCGGATCGCATCCAGAATTTCAGCCCTGCCGCCGTAATTGAACGCGACGTTCAGGGTGATGCGGTCATTGTTCTGGGTCAACTCAATCGCATGTTGCACCGCGACTTTCATTTTATCGCCGATCCCTTCCAAGCGACCCAAATGCCGCAGTCGAACGCCGTTCTTGTGCAATTCCGGAACTTGGCGTTGCAACTCATTCTCAAAAATACTCATCAGTCCCTGCACTTCGTCGTCGGGACGTCCCCAGTTCTCGGTAGAAAACGCATAAATCGTCAGCACGCGCACGCCGAATTCGATCGCGGCTTCCAAGACGCGGCGAATATTTTCTACGCCGGCGCGATGCCCCGCCAAACGCGGCAGGTTGCGTTTATTTGCCCAACGCCCATTGCCGTCCATAATGATCGCAACATGCGCCGGGATTTTGGTTAGAGAGGATTTATCGAATTGATCAGCCATTGTCTGTTCGTCAGATGGTCGGTTGGTCTGTCAGTTGGTCAGTTGGTCATTGGGGCAAGTTGTTACTTGTTCTTCTCGTCAGCTGGTTTTCCTTTTCGCTTGGAATTCAGGAGGCAAGTGATGAACGCATTCCGACCAACCGACTATCAGACCTCCATTATCTCCTCTTCCTTCGCTTTGCTCATCTCGTCCACGCGCGCGACGTACTTGTCCAGCACTTGTTGCAAGGATTCTTTCCCTCTGAAATGCTGGTCTTCGGAAATCATTTTTTCTTTTTCCAGCTCTTCCAAATCTTTCAGCCCGTCGCGGCGGACGTTCCGCAGCGCGATGCGCGCTTCTTCCGCGTACTTGTGAACGACTTTGGTGAACTCGCGCCGGCGTTCTTCGGTGAGCGACGGAATCGGCAAGCGGATCAGTTTGCCGTCGTTGTTGGGGGTGAGTCCCAAATCGGATTTGAGAATGGCTTTTTCAATCGCGCCAATCGTGGCAGGATCGAAGGGTTTGATTTGGAGGAGACGCGCCTCGGGCACGGTCACGCTTGCCACCTGAACCAACGGCGTCGGCTGTCCGTAGTAATCGACGCGAATCGGTTCGAGCAACGTCGGCGACGCGCGCCCCGTGCGGACCGTATTCATCTCGCGTTTGAGCGCGTCAAGCGTTTTTTTCATCTTATTTTCGGCGTCGGCTTTGACTTCTTCGATCATATTTCCTCCCGGTGAAAAGGAAACCCACTGACCGGCATCAAGTATACGAGTAAACAAAGAGAATGCAAACCGGCTTCAGCGGCCGCGCCCAACTCACTCGCAGGGCGATGACTTAATCGGAAATTCGCGTGCCAATTGGCTCGCCGCGCACCGCGCGTTCGATCGCGCCGGGCTGGGACAAATCAAAAACGATGATCGGGATATGATGTTCGCGGCAAATCGCGAACGCGGTGTCGTCCATCACTTGCACCTGTTCCATTATTAAAGCATCCTTGAACGACAAACGCTCGAATTTCTTGGCGTCCTTGAATTTCATAGGATCTTTGTCGTACACCCCGTTCACTTTGGTCGCCTTGAGCAAAACTTGCGCCTCGATTTCTTTCGCGCGCAACGCCGCGGCAGTGTCGGTTGTGAAGAACGGATTGCCGGTGCCGGCACCGAAAATGACGATACGCCCCTTTACCAAATGCCGAATGGCGCGGCGGCGAATGTACGGTTCCGCAATCGCGCGCATCTCAATCGCCGATTGCACGCGCGTTTCAATACCGCGATTCTCGAGCGCGTCTTGCAAAGCGAGCGCGTTCATGACGGTGGCGAGCATCCCCATATGATCCGCGGTGGTGCGGTCCATCTTTTCCGCGTACGGATCGTTGCCGCGCCAAAAATTACCGCCGCCGATCACGATCCCGATTTCGACGCCCGATTTCATGACGCGGTCAATTTCATCGGCGAGATACGTCACCGCGCCGGGGTCGATGCCGGACTGCCCTTTGCCAGACAGCGCCTCGCCGCCGAGCTTGAGTAATATGCGTTTGGAATTCAAGGGACTCCTTGCCTAACGTGCACCGCACCAGCGCAGCGCGTCGCACGTCAAAGGTAAAAAAAGGAAATCAGTTTCTGAAAACTGATTTCCTTTTACTCTACTCTCCCAACTCAAAACGAGCGAACCGCCTGACGACAATATTCTCTCCCAATTTGGCGATCGTCGCTTTGACCAAGTCTTGAATCGTCGTGTTGGCATCGCGGATAAATGCTTGATTCAACAGACAACTCTCACGATAAAAACTTTCGAGCTTGCCCGCGACAATTTTTTCGACAATATCCGGTTTTTTTCCTTCCGCCTTCGCCGCGTCTGCCACCGTAATCTTGAGATCCGCCAATACGTTGACCGGCACATCCGTGGACGATACATACTTGGGTTTCGTCGCGGCGATTTGGAGCGCCAGATCGTGCGCGAGATTCTTGAAATCTTCGGTTCGCGCGACGAAATCGGTTTCGCAAGCGAGTTCGACCATCGCGCCGATCTTGCCGCCTTGATGCACGTACGTTTCCACGAGTCCTTGCTTGGTCTCGCGTCCGCCTTTTTTCTCTGCGTTTGCCGCGCCCCTTACTTTCAACAATGCCAGTGCTTTGTTGAAATCGCCGTCCATCGATTCGAGCGTTCGCTTGGCGTCGAGAACGCCGGCGCCGGTCAGATCGCGTAATTTCTTGATCTCATCCGTTTGGCTCGCCATTTACGCGCCCTCATCCGGCGCGGGGAGATCCGCCGCCGCGCCTTTGGTCATTTCCGGTTGGTATGCCGGCACCGCCGCGCCGGGCGTGCGATGTTCTTCTTGCTCCGCCGCCAGCACGCCGCGCATATTGCGCCCTTCGATCGCGCCGTCCGCCATTTTTGCGGTCAGCAATTTGACCGCGCGAATCGCGTCGTCATTCGCCGGAATGGGATAGGCGACCGGATCGGGGTCACAGTTGGTGTCGCACATCGCAACAATCGGAATGTCCAACGTCTTCGCCTCGAGTACCGCGTTCCATTCGTGCCGCACGTCGACGATGAACAGCGCTTTGGGCAAGCGGCGCATTTCTTTCAGTCCGCCCAGGCGCGCTTGCAAGCGTTGCATTTCGCGCGTGAGCATCAACGCTTCTTTTTTCGGCAGTTTGTCCAGCTCGCCGCTCGCTTGGCGCTCTTCGAGTTTGATCAAATAATCAATGCGCGAGCGAATCGTGCGAAAATTGGTCAGCGTGCCGCCGAGCCAGCGATTGCTCACGTACGGCATTTGTGCGCGCATCGCTTCCTGCAGAATCGTTTCCTGCGCTTGACGTTTGGTGCCGACAAATAACACCAAGCCGCCATCCGCGACCGTATCGCGCACGTAATTGTACGCTTCTTCTAACTTGCCGACGGTTTGTTGCAGATCAATGATATGAATCCCGTTGCGCTCCGTGAAAATAAACGGACGCATCTTGGGATGCCAGCGGCGCGTGCGATGACCAAAATGCACGCCGGCTTCCAACAGGGATTTCATTGGAATGAGAGGCATACTGCTCCTTCGTTTTGTTTTGCTCCGCTCCCGCTTGGAATTTGAGAGCGGACTTCCGCCTTCGTCGTTTCCATTTCGTCCGTCGTGCGGACTCGACCACCGCAAAGTCGCGGCACCGGTCGCTGGATCGGAAAGCGTGTTAATTGGACGAGCGTCCGACTGTCATTATATCCAAGACGCGTTCAAACGCAAAATTATCCGATTGACGCGCGACCTCAACCGAATCTATAATCAGCGCAACATGACCACTTACAAACTCTACCTCGAATCCGGTCCGCAGAAAAAACGCACCCTCGTGCACGTCCCCGAACTCCTCGGTCTCAACTATTTCGGCGCGACCACCGATGCCGCGCTCGCGAAATCGCGCGACGCGATTCAGTTCTATCGCGATTGGCTGCGCGCGCACGGCGAGGCGATTGAATCCGACGCGATTGAGTTTCAAGTCGCGGAGCATATCACGCAAGGGGACTTCATCGGGCACGGTAGTCCGGCGTGCCTATTTGCGCCGGACAAAAAGCCGCTGACGCCGCGCGCGCTGGAAAAGCATTTGCGGCATTTGGCGTGGCAACGCGCGGATTTGTTGAAACTCGTCGCGCCGCTTTCGCCCGGCGAATTGCGGCACAAACCCGCCGGCAAACGCGCGATTCTGGAAATCCTCGAACACATTCAAGCCGCCGAGCGCGCCTATCCCGCCACACTCAAGCCAATGCCGCGTCTGCCCAAGACCCACGACATTTTTGAGAAACTCGAATTGACGCGGCGCGATGTCATTGGATTTTTCTCCACGCTCAGCGCCGGAGAACGACACGCGCTCATCATCAAAGGAAATTATCAGCGCACCGCGATGCGCGCCTTGCGCCGCGTGCTGGAACATGAGTGGGAGCATCTGCAGGAAATACGGCGGAGGGTGAATCCGTAGCATAGCGTCCTTCGGCTTCGCTCAGGACAGGCTCTCGTGCGCGTTGAAAAATATTTGACAACGCGTCTCCGCGCGTGCTATAATGCCGTCAACAATCAAACAGCACGAACGTTGAACCGAACGAGTAGCCGTTGTGAATCGCCCAGAGAGCCGCGTGAAGTGTTGCGAGCGCGGTGCGAAGACAAGCGGTGAATGGATCGGGGAGTCGCGGACGAAAAAGTAATCAGTTACCAGTGAACAGTAATCAGTAGCCATTCGTCGCAAACTGATGACTGAAAACTGATCACTGTTTACTGACTATGCACCGCCGGAGTTGCCACCGTTATTTAGGCAAAAGTTGTAAGCGCAATCGCGCCGCAACTGCAGAGTGAGACTGGCAAACCCTATCGTTTTCATGATAGGGTTTTTGTTCACTACATGTCATTGCGAGCGTTTTCTGCGAAGCAATCCCCTAGCAGTCTGTCGGAGAACCCTTGTAGCATAGCGCCT
>JACQGS010000134.1 GCA_016199405.1 Chloroflexota bacterium
CGCCGCTACAAAGGGCGCGTGCACTATATTCAGATTTGGAACGAGCCGAACATTTTTCCGGAATGGGGCAATCGTCCCGCCGATCCGGCGGGTTACGTCCAACTGTTGAAGGTCGCGTATCAACGCGCCAAGCAAGCCGATCCGACGGTGCGCATTCTCTCCGCGCCCCTGGCGATCACGCTCGGCGAGGGCTGGGCGGCGGATTCGCCGGACTGGCGACATATGAACGACCTCGATTATCTCGCGGCGATGTACCAAACCGGCGCCAAAGATTATTTCGATATTCTCTCCGCGAACGCCTTCGGTCTGCGCGCCACCCCCGACGATCCGCCCGATCCCAATCAATTGAATTTTCAACGCGTCGTTTTGGCGCGGCAGATTATGGAACGCCATAACGACGCGAACAAAGCCGTGTGGATCAACGAGTACGGCTGGAACTCGGCGCCCGCCGATTTCGCAGATTCAAAATTGATCTGGGGCAGGGTCACCGAGCAACAACAAGCCGATTTTACGCTGCGCGGCATTAAAGACGCGCGCGCGAATTGGCAATGGGTCGGCGTCTTCAACATCTGGTATTTCCGGCAGGTCGGCGATATTTCGCCCGAGCGCGCGGATTATTATTTCCGGATGGTCGATGTCGATTTCACGCCGCGTTTGATGTACACGCGGCTCAAAGAGACGGCAACCGCGCCCGTGATTGCGCGCAGCGGGTTGTATCAAGAGACCAACCCGGCAGTAGAATTGCGCGGCAATTGGCAACCGCGCCTGGATGCGCGCGCGAGCGGAGCGCGGGAAATGGTGACGCGGCAGCCGGGCGCGCGGGCGGTGGCGCACTTTATCGGCGATGAGTTAGAGTTGCTTTTGCAGCGCGGACCGGAAGGCGGCAAAGCGTGGCTCATTTTGGATGGAGCGCAAGTGGCGGGCTTGCCGGTCGACACGAATGGAAATAGTTATATCGATCTCGCGTCGCCCAAAGACGAATGGCAAGTCCACATCGCGGTTGGAAATAACCTGACGCGCGGGACGCATACATTGGAGGTAGTTCTCGCCGGGCAGAGCGGTGAAATCGCGCTGGATGGTTTTATCGTTTCCTTGAGCGGCGCGGCGGAATTTCCGTGGGGCGTGGCGGCGGGGTTGAGCGCGACGCTGATCGCAGCGTCCGTGATATTTTTCAAGAGTCTGCTGAGCGTGAGGATGAAGAGGAATTGAACCGAACTCGCCTCGTCAATCTTTTGCTTGTCCTATTGATTCTCATCGCCGCGCTCGTTCTCGCGCAGATGCTGTGGCAATTCTTGAGCGGCTTTGCGGATATCATCCTGCTATTTTTGTTAGGATGGCTCGTTTCGTTTATCCTCAATCCGATCATTTCAGCGCTCACTGAAAACGCGAATCCCAAGACCTCCATTCGTTTTTCGCGCGGCGCGGCGGTCGGCATCGTCTACTTGGCGATTCTGGTCGCGATCGTCCTCTTGATCGCGTACTTTGTGCCGGTGGTGGTGGTCCAATTAACCGATTTGGCGACGCATGTTCCCCAACTCGTTGCCGATGCCCCGCAAGCGAGCGCCTTGTTGCAAAAGCAAGTGGACAAGCTGGGCTTGCCGATCCGCGTCGAAGACGCGCTCAAAGCCGGTTTGTCGGCAATCCAAGGTTTTGCCGCAACCGCCATTCAAAACGCCTTGGGACTTTTCACCGGCGCGTTGGGTGTGGTCGCGAACTTGGCATTCGTTCTCATTCTGAGCGTGTACATTTCGCTCGATGAGCCGCGCTTGCGCGCGCGGATCATTCAAGTCGCACCGCCGCGCATCATCAACGAAATTCGCTTTCTCGGCGCGAGCGTCGACCGAACCTTCGGCGGTTTTATTCGGGGACAGTTGATTCAGGCGCTATTGCAAGCCGGCGCAACCGCATTGGTGATGCTGATTTTTCAACTCGATTTCGCGGTGGTGGCGAGTTTGTTTGCGGGTGTGTTTATGCTGATTCCGCTCGTCGGTCCGTTTCTCGCGCTCTTGCCGCCGTTCTTGCTCGCGCTGATCGTGGCGCCGAGTTCCGCGCTGACCGTCTTGCTCATTCTCTTTGTCATTCAAATGATCATTGCGAATGTGCTGGTGCCGCGCTTGATGAGCGACGCGTTGGGGCTGCATCCACTGATGGTCTTTGCGGCGATTCTCGTGAGCATCAAGGTCGCCGGCTTTTGGGGCGCGTTCTTTGGAATTCCGATTGCCGGGGTGCTCTGGGCGATGTTCAAATTTTTTTACGAGCAGTGGCAGAATGGCGAATTGGGCGGAGCACCGGCGGCAAGCGGCGGGGAAACGAATTTGGCAGTGGGCATTGACTCGCGCGGGGAATAGTCGTAGATTGGCGACAATTAATTCCCGAAAGGGTTTGAGACGAAAGGCCTCCGAGATTTTGATTTCTCGAAGGTCTTTTTTGTGCCTGACATTTGTCTGGTGATTACCCATAAGTCGTTTGTAAAGTTGAATGCACGCTCGGTGGACGCTTCCCGACTACGCGCAAGGGCGGAATCTGAGTGCGAAACAACTTGACGTTTGAGTTATGGGTAATCACCAGAC
>JACQGS010000127.1 GCA_016199405.1 Chloroflexota bacterium
CACGGTGACCTAAGCGCGCATGGCAAACGCGCTGGCACGAGAGGGCGGGCTGGGCATCATTCATCGGACTATGTCTGTCGAGAAGCAAGCCGACGAAGCGGACAAGGTGAAACGCTCCGAGTCCGGCATGATCGTCGATCCCGTGACGCTGCCGCCTACCGCCACACTGCAAGAGGCCGAAAATCTAATGGCGAATTTTCGCATCAGCGGTGTGCCGATCACGACGAGTCCGCGCGGCGGAAAACTCGTCGGCATCTTGACGAATCGCGACATTCGGTTTGTCGAAGCGAGCGATTTGCATCGTCCGATCAGCGAATTCATGACGAGCCAGAATCTCGTGACGGCACCCGTCACAACGACGCTGGAGCAGGCGAAAGAAATTTTGCAGGAGCATCGCATCGAAAAATTGCCGCTGGTGGATCAAGCCGGTTGTTTGAAAGGACTCATCACCGTCAAAGATATTCAAAAGAAACGCGATTATCCGAACGCGGCGACGGATGCGCGCGGACGATTGCTCGTGGGCGCGGCGGTTGGCGTCGGCGCCGATGTCGAATCGCGCGTCGCCGCGCTCGTCGAAAAAGGCGTGGACGTGATCGTCGTGGATACGGCGCACGGTCATTCCGCCGGAGTGCTTGAGGCGATCAAGCGCATCAAACAGAATTGGCGCGCCACGCCAGTGATCGCGGGTAATGTCGTCACCGCCGAAGGGGCGGAGGCGTTAATCGCGGCGGGAGTGGATTGCCTCAAGATCGGTGTCGGTGCCGGTTCTATCTGCACCACGCGCGTGATTTCGGGCGCGGGAATGCCGCAAATGACGGCGATATTCGAATGCGCGCGGTATGCGCGCGCAAAAGGTGTGACGACCATTGCCGATGGCGGAATCAAGTACAGCGGCGATATTGTCAAAGCGATCGTCGCGGGCGCGGACGCGGTGATGTTGGGCGGTTTGCTTGCCGGCTTGGAAGAAGCGCCAGGCGAAGTGGTGTTGTACGAAGGGCGGCAATTCAAACAATATCGCGGCATGGGCAGTCTCGGCGCGATTCAAGGTTATGGCAAAGATCGTTACGCGAGCGCGCAGGGCAAGAATGGCAAGCTCGTGCCTGAAGGGATTGAAGGGATTGTTCCCTATCGCGGACTGACGCACGACTACCTTTATCAACTTGTCGGCGGTCTGCGCTCGGGCATGGGTTACGCCGGCGCCGCGACGTTACGCGAACTGCAAACGAATACGCGCTTGTGCCGCATCACCAACGCGGGCTTGATCGAAAGTCATCCCCATGATGTGACCATCACGCGCGAAGCGCCGAATTATCAGGCGAAGATGTGACGCGATGACAGAAACTGCATTGCTTGCGCTCGAAGACGGCACGTTGTGGCGCGGCCTCGCGCTGGGGGCGCGCGGCGAGCGCACGGGCGAGGTGGTCTTCAACACTTCAATGACCGGTTATCAAGAAGTGTTGACCGACCCATCGTACTATCAACAGATCGTCGTGATGACCGCATCCCACATCGGCAACACGGGCGTCAACCGCGACGATGATGAATCAGCCCGCGCCTGGCTCGCGGGATTCGCGGTGCGCGAAGCCAGCCGCCGCGTTAGCAATTGGCGCGCGACCGCATCGCTCGACGATTATCTGCGCGAACGCAACGTCGTCGGCATTTCCGACCTCGACACGCGCGCGCTTGTGCGTCATCTGCGATCCCAGGGCGCGATGCGCGGCGCGCTTTCGAGCGACAGCACCGACCCCGCGCGCTTGATCGAAATGGCACGCACCTCGCCATCAATGAACGGCGCGGATCTGGTGCGCTATGTAACCTGCAACGAGCCATATTACTGGGATGAATCAATTGATGAGAAATGGTATGCGCTTACGCCTCGTCACTCGTCACTTGTCACTCGTCACGTTCTTGTTCTCGATTACGGCGTCAAGCGCAACACTCTCCGATCACTCACCGCGCGCGGCTGCCGTGTGACGATTGTTCCCGCGCAAACTTCTTCCCAGGAAATTCTCGCGCTCAAGCCTGATGGTATTCTGCTCTCGAACGGTCCAGGCGATCCCGCCGCGGTGACGTACGCGATCGAGACGCTTCGCGCGATCCTGGGCCGCATCCCAATCATGGGCATTTGCCTCGGGCATCAAATCCTGGGTCTCGCACTTGGCGGCGACACGTACAAATTGAAATTTGGTCATCGCGGCGGAAACCAGCCGGTGAAAAACTTGCTGACAGGTCAGGTCGAAATCACGACACACAATCACGGCTTTGCCGTGCGCACAGACAGCTTGCCGAAAGATATTGAGGTGACGCACATCAATCTCAACGATCAATGCGTCGAAGGACTGCGTACGCGTGACCAACGCGCGTTCAGCGTGCAATTTCACCCCGAAGCCGCGCCGGGTCCGCACGATGCGATGGGATTGTTTGATGAGTTCATTGCGATAATGGAGAAAGGATGAGGGCAAAAGGATGAAGGATGAATTTGTCTGCCTTCATCCCTCATCCTTCATCCTTTATGTGACCATGCCCAAGCGCACTGACATTCATTCCATTCTGATTCTCGGCGCGGGACCCATCATCATCGGGCAGGCGTGTGAGTTCGATTACTCGGGGACGCAAGCGTGCAAA
>JACQGS010000018.1 GCA_016199405.1 Chloroflexota bacterium
GAAATCGCGCGCGGCGATGCGCGTTTTGTTGCGTTCGCCGATTTGAAAACGCGTTTGCAAGGTGAAGAGAGTCTCCGCCGCGCCGCAACGACGCCGGGAACGGCGATTCTCGGAATGGACGCGGAAGGCGTGCCCCTATTGTTGCGCCTCGCCTCGCCGGATGTGGTGCATTGCTTGATCGCCGGCACAACCGGCAGTGGCAAAACGGAACTCGCGCGGACGATGGTAGCTTCGCTCGCGATGAATCAAAAGCCGCGTGATTTGCAACTCGCGCTTTTCGATCCCAAATGGCACGGCTTGGCGCCGTTCGCCAATTTGCCGCATCTTTTATTTCCGATCGTCAGCGATATTCAAGCGACGCTCACGCGCTTGGAATTTTTGGTGAATGAGATGGAGCGGCGCGATCGCGGCGCGGTGACGCGCCCGCGCGTGGTCGTCGTGATCGACGAACTTGCCGACACGTTGCAGACCGGCGGCGCGGCGGTCGAAGCGATGCTGACGCGGCTCGTGCAACGCGGCAGGGGCGCGGGCATTTCGGTGATCGCGTGCACGCAAAAGCCGACAGCGCGCGCGGTCGGATCGTTGATGAAAGCGAATTTTCCAGCGCGCTTGGTCGGGCGCGTCGCCAGCGCGGAAGATGCGCGCGTGGCGTCGGGCATTTCCGGATCGGGCGCGGAAAAGTTGGCGGGGCGCGGCGATTTTTTGTTGATCGCTGCCGGGCAAATCATTCGCTTTCAAGCCGCGCGGACGTCTGAATCCGAATGCAATCAGCTCGCGCGCGGAGCCAGCGCCGAGTATCGCGATGAAACGGACGCGCAGTTCATGCAAAGGTTACGGCTCGTCAAATGAAGAATGGAATGTTGATCGTCGCGGCGGTGTTCGCGGTCGCGCTCGCCGTGGTCGTGGGGAACCGGTTGTCGAATGACGCGATGGCGGTTGTTGTCGGCGCGTTTTGCGGATTGATGGCGAGCGTACCGTTCACAGTTGCGTTAGTGATCGCGTTGAAACAAAACTGGGGACAGCCGCCGGCGCGGCACGATCCGTTTGGCAACCCGCCGTTTCCCAATTCGCAGCCACCGGTATTGATCATCAATCCATCGCAGATGCCGCCGCAACCGTACGGATTTCAGCCGAATCAAATTTATTTGCCGCCCGCCGCGCCGCCATCCGGCGCGCCGCGCGATTTCAAAATTATCGGGGAGGAGTGATACAATGACACCGACGTCAACGATCTCTTTGCGCGATCCCTTCCGGTTGATCGAGCCGGAGTTGTTCGAGCTGGAGGACGACGCGCCGCTTGCCGGCGAAATTGATCCGATGCGCATGCGATCAATCCGTCGAGCCGCGCGCGCAAATCATCAGCGGATGCCGAGAGCGAGGATTCAGCGCGGTATGCGCCGCGTTCGAAAAATTTTTTCAGGGGAGGAAGAATGAAAACCAAAAAAGCGACTGCCCAACGCGCCGCGCCCAAGAAACGCGCGGCGGCGAAACCGCCCGCGCCCAAGCATTGGACGCCGGATATTCATGGCATCAGCGTTGTGACCTATCACGTGCGCGATTGGGCACGCGCGAAAAAGTTTTATGGCGAGACGCTCGGATTGCCGGTCGCGTTTGAAGTTGAGCAAGTTGGGTGGTGCGAATTCGGTGTTGAAAAACAGCCGACGTTCGCGATCAACAAGTGGGAGAGTCCGGACGCGATGCCCATCGCAAGCGGCGCCGCCGTGTTGACTTGCCCCGACGTGCGCGCAACCATCGCGAAACTGCGCGCCAAAGGCGTGCGCTGCGATGACGTGGAAGAAATTCCCGGCATGGTGATTCTGGGGAATGTGTACGACCCAGAAGGAAATCGCTTGCAACTCGCGCAGCCGTTGGTCAGTTAAAGGAAAAACTCCATGTCAAACCCGATTACCCATTTCGAGATCATCGGTAAGGACGCGCTCAAACTTCAAAAATTCTACGCCGACGTATTTGCCTGGAAGTTAGGAGCGCCCGCGCGCGAATTCGGCAACTATAGTTTGCTCGACAACGAAGGCAAAGGCATCGGCGGCGGCATCGGCGAAGGAGACGCGCGCGTGACCGTATACATCGAGGTCGATGACCCCCAGGCATATCTGGACAAGGTGATGAAAGCGGGCGGCAAAATGCTCATGCCGGTGACGCCGGTGATGGAAGGGGTTACGATTGCGATGTTTGCAGATCCCGAAGGAAACACGATCGGTCTCTCCAAGTCCAATTCGATGTAGCGACGACCCTTTTTCATCAACGGAATAGAAGCCGTTAGTGCCAGCGTAAAATAGAATGCGACGCATCTTTCAGGTGCGTCGCATTTTTTATCCGCGCGTCATTTCGACAATCAACGTGTCGAGCGCGACGATTGGCTCGCTCTGACTCGTCTTGATTGCCAAGTCGGTCTCGAGGAGTTGGTGATACATTGCCGCCAATTGCGCCGGGGAAAAATTCAATGCTTGCTCCCACGCCTTGCCGGCGGCGAACGGGTGCAATTTGAGTTGCGCATTCGCGCGTTCCAGCGTCATCCCGCGCGCCGCATAATCGCGCATGGACAAAAGCAGACGCACTTGGCGCACAAACATGCCGAGCAGCGCGCGCTCGTCGGCTTTGTGATCCAATTGCGCATGCAATAATTTCAGCGCCTTGCTCGTCTCTTTGTGCCCAATCGCATCCATCAAATCAAAAATATTCGATTCGCGCACCGCCGCGACGAGCAGTCGCACATCCTCGGCGCGCACCGCGCCTTTGCCGCGATAGGTCAACAGTTTTTCGATTTCGTTGTCGAGCAGCCGCAAATCCGTTCCGACGTACGCCGCGAGTTCTCTCACCGCGTCCGGCTCGATCGTGCCGCCCTTCGCTTGGACGCGTTCACGAATCCACGCCGGCAATTCTTTTTCCGACGGCGCGGAAAACTCGGAGACGATGGCGGTCGGTCTGCCGGTGGCATTGGCGTGCTTGAGAATGGGATTGTTCGCGAATAGTTTTTTCGATTCGACGAAAACCAGCCGCGTGGTTGCGGGCAAGCGCGTCAAATATTCTTTCAAGTCTTTGGCGAGGTTCGGATTTGCTTCTTCTGCCGCGCCGCTCGCTTCCGCATCTTTTTTCGGGCGCGGATCAAAGCGCGCGAGAAAATTTTCGACGATCACCAAGCGCTTGTCGCCCAGAAACGGCACGGCATCGCACGCGTATTGCAATTCACCCAACCGCAATGCCTTGCCGTCCAGATGCGTTGTGTTCAGCGCGGCGAATTCGTCCGCGCCCATTTTGTTCCGCAACGCTTTGAGTTGCTCCGTGCGCGCGAGTTCGTTATCGCCGTGAAAAATGTAATACATCTTTTCTTACGCACTCCATTCGACATCCACGTGTTGCATCGGCAGATTGCCCCACCGCGAAGCGCGGATCGCGCCGATGCGCGCGCCCCGCGCGTCCGGCGACGTGGTCACGCGCGCTTGCAATTGCAAACCGATCGGCTGCGCGATGAAGGCGGCGAACGTCGTCGCGAGAATCACGTCCGGCAATTTGCGGATGCTCGGCTTGCGTCCCATCGCGATCAGCGCGGCGACGCCAGCGAGCAAGCCGGCGGTTACGAGATTCGTGCCGCAGCGCGGATGAATCGCGAGATTCGCTTCGCCGTTTTGGAGCCGCGTCACGGCTTCTAACGCCGCGGCACGCAATGCGCGCTCTGTCACATCCCCCAAAATGTAAAAACCTTTTGTATCCGCGCGTCCAACTAATGAAAGATTGGGATTGCGCGCGGTTAGGATGTGGACGGTCGCATGTTCAATGCCGTGATTGCGGCGCACCATCCCGAACGGCGGCGTTTCCAAAATATTCGCGAGCTTGTTCATGGGTTCACCTCGAATGTATTCTACAACAAATCGCGGTTGCCGGGTAGGGAGGGCGGAGCGTAGTTCAGTCAGATGTACATCGGTGAGAGAATCACGACAGCCAATAGAAAAGGGGATCGCCGTTCTGCTTGGCGCTCCCCTTATTTTTCCTGAACGGCTTGCCGTCCTGCCATTTCAACGTAGATGATTGCTTCCTCCGCACATGCAATAAATCCAATGCAAAATCATCCAACCAAACGGATCGGATTGGTGAGGGGCTACTGATAAAGCTCAAGCCCAGGAATATCTTCGTAATCGCGGAGATTGCGAGTAACAAGGATCAGTTTGTAAGTAATTGCAGTTGCCGCAATCAAAAGGTCAAAGGCTCTATTGGGGATCGGACGTTTGAGACGGCGCAACTCTCCACGAAGTTTTGCATTTTCTTTCGAGACTCGGTGGGTTATGCCAAGGACGCTGATTCTCCGAAGTAAATCTTGGAAGGCTTTTTTCGCGCTTGAGGGATCAGCGCTGCTATATATACCCTCAAAGATCTCAGTGTGGGTAATGATGCTGATCGTGATGCCGTCTGGAAGTAAAGTGTCAAAAAGATCTCGAGCCCTTTCCACTCCAACCAAATAGTCAATCACCCAATCAGTATCAATCAGGTATTTCATAGCGCGACCGGTGTCCGGTTAGAACCGCGCTCGGAAGCAATCATTGCCTTGAGGTTTTCTCCGTCTGCCAAATTGCTCCACGCACCAAATGCCGAGCGAAAGGCTCTCGTGTCCGAGAGCGCCTTCTTTCGGCGTGGCATTCGCCGAGGCGGCATAGGTCGCAGAATAACTCTGCCATTTTTCTTTTCTACTATCACTGGCTTTCTCTCGCGAATGACGCGCTCGAAGACAATTGGAAGATTAGCCGCCAGTTCGGAGAAGGCGATTTTTTTTGGCTCTTTCATGTTCTCTCCCTTGGAATGATTATAACATA
Organism: Chloroflexota bacterium; assembly: GCA_016199405.1. GTDB lineage: Bacteria > Chloroflexota > Anaerolineae > UBA4142 > UBA4142 > JACQGS01. The sequence goes on from JACQGS010000018.1 coordinate 4,824, forward strand.
GTTGAACCAAAGGGCAATCGCAAAGACATGATGAAAACGCCGGGGTCATCCAAGCGATTTGAAAAATGTAGATAATTTTCCAATCGGCAACTTGCCCTACGCGATGGAATCGTACACCGCGAGCGTTTCTTCCGCCGCGCGCGTCCACGAAAATTTTTTCGCCTGCGCGATGCCGCGCGCGCGCATCTCCGCGCGACGCGTCGCGTCGTTCACGACCACGCGGATTGATTCTGCCCACGCGAGCGGGCTGTGCGGGTCTGCCGTCAGCGCGGCATCGCCAACAATTTCCGGCAGCGACGCGGTGTTCGACGCGATCACCGGCGTTCCGCACGCCATCGCCTCGAGCGGCGGCAAGCCGAACCCTTCATAAAATGACGGAAACAAAAATATTTCTGCTGCGGCATAGAGTGCGGGCTTGTCTTCCTCGCGCACCCAGCCGATAACTCTCACGGCGTCGTCCGGCAATCCGATTTCGCGCGCGATGCGCTCGGGGTCGGGAAAAAATTTGGAATCCGCGCCCAGATTCACGCCGGCAAAAACGAGCCGATAGCCGGCTTGATAAAATTCCGGCAACAATGAAAACGCTTCGAGTAGTACGCGAATATTTTTCCGGCTGTCAAAGCCGCCCAGATAGAGCAGGAATTTTTCCGGCAAGGCGTACTTGCGCCGCATGGCATCCAATCGCGCAGGATCGCTTTGCGGCTGAAAGCGCGCGTGCGCGGCGAGATAGATTACATGCACGCGTTCTGGCGCGATGCCCAGCCGATCGACGATATCGCGGCGGCTGCACTCCGAATCCGCGATCACCGCGTCGGCGCGACGCGCCGCCAGCGCGACGAGTTGCGTGTACGCGCGCACCAGCGGCCCGCCGCGATAGTCCGGCAGAATCAGCGGAATCAAATCGTGAATCGTGACGACGGTGCGCGTCGCCGGAAAAAGCGGCGAGGCAAAGTACGGCACGTGCGCGAGCGCGACGCCTTCGCGGCGGCACGCGCGGTTGAAACCAATTTGCTCGAAGGAAAGTTTCGCGAGATTCTTGCTCAAGCGATCCAAGCCGACGCGCTCGGGATAGAGAAACGCGCGCGACGAAAACTCTGCGAGCACGCGAATTTCCGTGTCGGTGACGTCGCTTTGCGGCACGACGACGACGTATTCATGCTCCGGCGCGCGCGCGATGATCGCGGACAAGAGCGCGTGCAAATATTGTCCGCTGCCGGTGGTCGGTTGCTCGAAAAAAATTCCGTTGAGAGCTATGCGCATTTTCTTGTCACACGTCACCTGTCCCCATAACCTTCTGGATGCCCGCGATGCCATTGCCACGCGCTCGTGACGATCGTTTCCAAATCCGACACGCGCGGCGCCCAGCCCAATTCCGCGCGCAAACGCGCGGTATCAGCCACCGATTCGCTTGCGTCGCCCGGACGACGCGGACCGATGCGAACTTCAAATTCAATCCCGGAAACTTTCCGTACCGCCTCGACGATTTCCTTGTTCGAGTATCCGAGTCCAATGCCCACGTTGTACGCCGTTGTGGGGTGACCGTTCATCAGCGCATCGAGCACGCAGAGATGCGCATCGCACAGATCAATGATGTGGACGTAATCGCGGATGCAACTGCCATCGCGCGTCGGGTAATCGCCGCCGAAAATCGTGAACGGTTTTTTCTGCTGCGCCGCGCGGAACGCGAGCGGAATGATATGCGATTCGGTTGGATGGTCTTCGCCGAAATTTCCGTCGAGCGTCGCGCCGGCCGCGTTGAAATACCGCAGTGCAATCGAGCGTACGCCGTGCGAGGTATCATACCAGCGCAACATTTTTTCGATGATCAATTTCGACTCGCCGTACGGATTCGTCGGCACAGTTGGATGAGTCTCGAGAATTGGAACCTGGGTTGGATCGCCATAAACGCCCGCGGACGATGAAAAGACAAACTGTCTTACATTAGCGCGTACCATCGCGTCGAGCAGCCCGTTCGTAAATGCCGAGTTATTGCGGAAATATTTCGCGGGATTCTCGACCGACTCTTTCATTTCGATATAGCCCGCGAAGTGCATCACCGCGTCGAAGGCATAGCGCATGAACAAATCGCGCAAAAATTTTTCATCGCCGATATTGCCCTCGCAGAGCGGCACGCCGTTTGGCACCGCCGCGCGATGTCCCATCTCGAGCGAATCCGCGATGACCACCTCGATTTTCTTTTCGAGCAGCTGCCGCACCATTTGACTGCCAATATAGCCGGCGCCGCCGGTAACCAAGACTTGCATTGCCTTTTACCTCATCAGCCGATTTGCGATTGTTACCACAAAATTCGATATCGGATTAATTTCGCCCACATCGCAGAAATTCAAATCATATTCGTTTTCAGAAACGATCCGTCCGCCGTCGCGCAGAATGAGGCGCAATTGATTGGCGCCCTCATGGAGCGTGACGGCGAACGAATCGAGTTGCGTGGAACAATCCGCCGCGACGCTCAGGCGCCAGACGCTTATCACCGCGCCATTGTGAACTGCGGACAGTTCAAGCTTCAATGGGGACAACGTGTCATTCACAAGCCACAACTCACCCTGCACGACATCGCCGGCGCGGCGACGCGTCAGCGCGTAATCGAACGAGGCGAACAGCGGCGCATACAGATTGACAAGCGCGTGATACGCGCGTTTCGGCGCGCCGTAATAATCAATAATGCTCCACGAAATATTGGGTACCGGGTCGTTCAACTGCCAGAGCGCGACGCCCGCCGTTTTGCCTTTCTGCCGGCGCATATGCTCAATCGCAATCTGCAGCGCGTGCGCTTGCGCGCGTTGCGTGGCGTCAACGAACGCGTCGAGCGAACCAGTCCGAGCGTCAACACTGCGCGCATACCGATACAATTTTTTCAATTCGGCGTGATGGTATTTCCATAGCGCGTTCGGCGGATACATCGAATCGGACGGCAAAAATTTTTGTAACGATTCAACATTCGGCGCGGCTTGCAGTCCGAACTCGCTGAGGAACGGCGAGCGATCTTTTTTGTAATCACGCAGATTCGCCATGCGATGCCACACGCGCCAGTTGTGCGATTCGTCGCGATAGGGCGATGCCGGTTTGAATGGGCGCGCGTTATCCTCGCGCGCAACCACGTCGCGCAACGTTTCGACGATCGCGCGATTGCTGCGCGTGTTGAACTCGTTCCCGCCGCACCAGACGACGAGCGCGGGATGATTCCGCAACGCTCGCACAATCGCGCCGCACTCTGCCGAAACGAATTCCAAAAACTCCGGCGTGCGCGGAAATTGATCGAGCACCGCGCCGGCGAATGGAAATTCCTGCCAAACCAGAATGCCGAGTTCGTCGCACAGATCATAGAACGCGCGCTTTTCGCGCAAGCCGCCGCCCCAGACGCGCAAGAAATTGATGTTCGCGTCGCGCGCTTGCTGGAGCCGCGCGGCGTAATCCGCGCGCGTGAGCCGCGCTGGAATGGCGTCAAGCGGAACCCAATTTGCGCCGCGCAGAAATTCGCGCTTGCCATTGACGACGAATGTCCACGCTTCGGCATTGGCGCGCGTTCCCGCCGCGCGGACGAGTTCGATGGAGCGGATGCCAAAAACTATTGTCGCGTAGTCCGATAGTCCAGAGTCCAAAGTCTCGATGTGGATCTCGAGTTCATAGAGATTCGGTTCACCGCGATCCCATGCATTCCACAGACGCGGATCGGGAAGCTCGAATGCAAAAGAATAAACTCTTTTCCCGCGCGCGAGATTCAATACGAGTGTGTGCTTGTGCGAGTGTGCGAGCAGAAAATTCTTGCCGCGCACAGAGCATTCCACACGCACCTGTTGGTCAATATCTGAATCGAGGGAGAGTGATACATTGATCAGCGCCGACGTTGGACTTTGGACTTGGGACTTGATCTGGACTTGTTCTATAAACACCGAGCGCGTGATGACGATGAACGCGTCGTCCCAAATGCCGCACGTGCGGAGACGCGGCGCAAAATCCCAGCCGAATTGCATCTGGCATTTCAGCGTGGCGAAACGCGGCGGGTACGGTTCGTTCGGCGGCGAAATAAGCGGACGAATCACTTGTCGCCAGATTTTTTCTAGCGGCGACAATTTCATTTTCGGCAACGCGTCTGAACCCCAAATGCGAATAGCCAAATTAGGAACTGGCGGTTTGAAATCCGAAATCCGAATTCCGAAATCCGAAATCTCATAGACTTGCCGCGAAAACATGCCGGCGTGTCGTCCGAGTGGCTGCTCGTTCACGAAGACCGCGCTCAAATAATCAATGCCTTCAAAAACCAAGAACGCGCGCTCGTCGTCGCGCAAAGCCAAATCAATCTCGCGCGTGTACCACCAATCGAACGCATCCACCCATTGCGACGATTCGTTGTTGTCCGCATAGAACGGATCGGAAATTTTGCCGGCGCGGAGGAGATCCAAACGCACATCGCCGGGAACTTGCGCGGGTAGCCACTCGCGCGCTTCGCCGAGATCGTTCACGTTGCCGAAAGGTTTTTGCGTGACGCGCCCCACGCGCCATCGGTCATCGTTGAGCGAAATAATTCGTCTCACCAAAGCGCGACCACTCTCCGTCCGCCGCGCGGCACGCGCACGCGATTGCCCTGCAACTTGTACCCCGCGCTATCGCCGCCGATTTCGCGCGGCGTGAACGGCAAATTCCATTCGATGTATGCCGGCGCCGCGCGCCACTCGGCATTGAGCGCGAGCGTCGCGGTGTGATCGCCGAAGGCAATCGTGAAATTTGCCTCTCCAAAAAAAGTCGCGGCGTTCTCGACCTTGATCACATTGTTTTCTGCAACCCACTCCATTGGCAACGCCGGCGTAATCACGAGATGATCGTCTTCTTCGAACAAAAGCATATTGCGCGCGGCGAGCAAAAAATCCGCGAGCGCCCAGCCGTGATGTCCATCGCCCATCGCGCCGCCGCGCGTCGCCGGATGAATGCCTTCTGCCCACGTAAAAGTGGGCGAGGCGTTTTGCAAAACCCATTGCAAAATCTTCCACGCGGACGCGTCGCGTTGAAACAGCCAGCATTGCGCGACGTGCAGCGTCAGATAGGTGCCGAACGCGGAATGTCCGACGTGATTAAAGAACGCGTCGTCTTTCCACGCGTATTCTTTGATTGCCGCGAGCGTGTCTATGATCCGCGTGTCGTGCGCGTCAAATAGACGGAGCGGATAGAGCGCAACGAGCGAGCCGACCATCGCGGAATCGAGCCGGCGGTACGGCGACGCGGGCATTGCCGCGCGATTCAAACGCGTTGCGACCCCATCGAGCGACGCGTCCACATCCGCGCGGAACGCTTCGTAATTCGCGCGCAATTGCCCGGCATCGCGCGTTTCCTTCAGCATTTCCGCCGCGCGCGCGGCGTCGCGCAATCCGGCAAGTCCCCAAAAATCGTCCCAATAAAAATAATCGGCGGGACCCAAGTGCTCCGCGCTCGGACCGGAGGGCAGTAAGCCAAAATTTGCGGGACGTTGGGCTTTTGGGTTTTGGGATTTGGTTATTTGTCTTTTCGAATTAATCCACGCCGCCATGCGTAAGAGCGACCCATAATGCCGCGCAACCAAATCCACGTCGCCGGTCAAACGCGCGTGCTCGACCATCGTCCAAATCGCCGCGCCGTTGGAATCCCATTCGCCCTCGGTCGCGGCAAGATAGCCGTCCTTTTGCAAACGCCGCGGAAATTTTTCGATCACCCGCGCGGCTTCATCATGCAACGCAAGTTTGTCGAGCGCGTTCAACATATACGCGGCATCGCGAAACCAAAATTGATGATAGGTGTAGGGTCCGGGCGTGATGCTGTCGCCGTCGGCAAGCGCAAGCAGAAATCCTTTGTTTGCATCGAACGCGTTTTGCAGTTGGAGATCAGGCACCCGGATTTGCATGCCGCGTTGCAATTCCGCGCGCCACGTCGAAATTGTTTGCAAGCGCGCGGCGAGTGAATCCGGAAATGAAATTTGAATTGGCTCGTCGAGGTCAATCGCTTCATGTGTAAGCGGCATAAAAACGTTGACGCGTTTCATTCCGGCTTCCGTGAAATCAAAATGATACGCGGCGACGGCGGTGGCAAGTCCAGCGTCGCAGTGGACGCGTGTTTTGCCGTTCAACGCCGGGAGCGCGAGCGCGACATCGCCGTCGCCGTCGCGAAATCGCGAGAGCGCAATGCCGTCGGGCTTTCGCAATTGCGCGCCGACCGCGCCGTTCACCAAAAAATAGCCGACGCCGTTTTGTTCGCTGTATTCAATATCGTGGATGAGCCCCACGCCTTCGGGATTGAACGGGCGAATCGCGACGTAAAGCGTGGCGCGGTGTGGCGAAGGAAAGGGATTTTCAACCGCGATTTGCGCGGCGACAAATTCATGTTGGTCGTCTTCACCGGCAAATGCCTCGACGCGCGTTCGGACGCCCTTCGCCTCAAACGCAGTCACGACCATCGGCATATTTTCGTGGAGCGATTGTTGAATCGCCGCGTCCGGCAAGCGCGACGGCGCGCAAAATTTTTCATCCACCTCGATCCACACATCGAGCGACCAGCCGTCGAACCACGGCGTAATCAGCCCACGCGGATCGACGATGGCTTCGCGCTCGCGCGCTGGATTACCGATGAGCGTCCAATCGCGATGCGTGTAGTTGAGCGTGTAGAGGTTAAAGCCGTGCGGGATGAAGGCAGGATCGTTCGGATCGAATTGCCGCGTTGCCCAGAACGGCAGAATCCAATCACGGTTCGTCGGCAAGAATTTTTGATTGAGCCAGCCGCGCATAAACAGGCGCGCGCCAATCGGAATCAGTTCCGCCGGAAAGGGCAGTGCGGTTTCCGCGCCGCGTCCCAGATGTGCGCTCGCAAAAAAGTACGCGAGCGCGTCGGGAGGAACGTGAAACCGCGCGGCAATGAATTGGAAGAGACGCTGGGGCAGAGTCATCGGCGATTTGGATTTTACACGCGAACGGACGCGGCAACAAACGCGCCGCGTGTCGCGCGTTCATTTGGCGCGTCACGCAATCTGCGATATAATGCGCGGCAGGAATTTGTGCGACGACGCGCGTCAACGTATCCTCATCGCGATTCTTTGCGTGACGATACGTTCTCTTTTGATTAGCCCATGGCAGACTCGATGGAACTGTGGAATCACGTTGGCAGCACGGACGCCGACGCAGAATATTTATACGGTCTTTTGTTGGAGCGCGGCGCGCCGATGATGTTGCGCGATCTTGCCGAGCAATTGATTGCCAAGCGCTTGCAAGAGCAAGCCCAGGTGCAGGCGCAGGTGGAAGCCCGCCGCGCGCAACGCTATCAACCGAAAGAAACGTATGCCGCCGGCGACCGGCTATATTTTCCGGCGCTGAATAACGTCACCGGCGTCGTCAAGAAAACGCGCGCGGGCGACAATCCGCGCTATGGCGAATTTCAGGTGCTCGTGGTGCAGTTGGAGGGTGAAGCCAAGCCGCGTGAATTTGCCGCCGCGTTCGCACACGCGCATTCGTTGAATCAAGAGCCGTCGGCGGAAACGGTCGCCGCGATGACGCCGGCGCACGCGTTGCAGCAATTCGGCGCGGGGCTGATCGCGAACCTGCGCCGGCGGTTGGGCGCGGATAAGGAATTTGTGTTGATCGGCGATCAATGCTTTTTGCGCGAATTGCTCACCGAAATTCCGGACGGCTATCTCAACATCGCCGAAGCCGCAATCGAATCTGCTGCCGACGCGTTGCCGACGATCGAATTGGTCAACGTCTTGCAGTTGCCGCCGAACGTAAAAAAAACTGGCGTGACCTTCTCGCTTGCGTCGGCGTTGGCGCACGATGCGCGCTTTGAAGATGTGGGACCTGCCGGCAAAGTGTTGTGGTATCTCACGCGCTTGGAACCGCCGGAAGCGCGCGAACAGCCGGCGATTCTCGAAATGCTCGCGGAGCCGGTGACGGCGCTCTCGCCGGAATTGGAAACGATCGCGTCCGATCTGTTTCAAGAGTCCAATGCCGGCGCGCGCGAGAATAAAGCCGAGCCGTTTCAAGAACTGACGCTCGTCTTGACGTATCCGCATCGCCGCGCCGGCACCTTTCCTTTATTCCCATCGGTGCGTGCGTTGCTGCCGCCCTTTGCGCATCCGCGTCTCAAAGTCACTTTTGTCGACGCGGCGACGCAGGAGAAATTCGCCGGGATTGCCGTTGCCGATGGAAATTATTTAGCCGGCTTGAGTCAATGGTACAACACGCGGCATCTGCAGCCCGGCGCGTACGTGACGTTGCGCCGACATGCCAAAGCATTGACGATTGAGATGGATTTTCAGCCGCAACGCGAGCGCAGTCTGTGGATGCGTGTGGCAAAAACCGTCAATGGCCAATTGACTTTCGCGCAAGAACGCCGACCGCTCGCGTTCAAATGCGATGAAGAGATGTTGATCGGGGTAGGCGACCCGGTGGGCATTGATGCTGCCGCGGAAAAATTGCGCCGCGCGTATCCGCACTTGGACGCGTTGCTCGAGTATGTTTTTCCGGAACTCGCTAAGTTGAGCGGCGCGGGGCGCGTGCATGCCAAGACCTTGTATAGCGCGGTAAATTTTGTTCGCCGCGCCGGCTTGCGCGCAGTGATGAGCGCGCTCAGCAAGAGCCATGCGTTCACGTCCGCCGGCGGCGGCTATTTTGTTTTGAACGAACGCAGCGCCAACTGATGACGGTTTATTGAAAACTGACCTATGCCTATCGCGCGTCCAGACATCCACACGCCATTCTTGATCGATCTGAGCTGGTTTGAAAAAAACAGCCGCGATTTTCGCGAGGAAATGCAAGCCGCGTTGTGCGAAGAATGCCGCGCACGCTATCCCGACCCGATGCAAGCGCGCGCGGTCGATCGTGTGCATCCGACGACCGGAGAAGTGGCGCAAGTCGACGCGCTGTGGGAGAGCATCATCGATCACTGCGCGCACCGCGCGGATTATCTGTCGCCGACGACGCCGCTGACCGCGGCAATCCTGCGCGCGCTGCTCGGCAATGGCAATCAGCCGCTCTCGTCTGAACAATTGTATCAGCGCATTAAAAAGAATAGCGCGGAAGGGATTCTGCGCATGTTGAGCAAAGGTACGGATATCGAATTTGTGGTGCCGGCGGAGGAGAAAAAAAGAGTGGGTGACGCAGAGTGTGTGAGTGGGTAAGAGAGTGTGAGAGTATGCGAGAATGAAAGTGTGTAAGTGTGGGGAAAGTTTTGCTTGACAGACCGTTCGTTCCTGTCTATAATTCTGAGCGTGGTTTGGAAAATGCGCCGGTGGCGAAATTGGCAGACGCGTTAGGTTGAGGGCCTAATAACCTTTAACAAGTTGTGGAGGTTCAA
>JACQGS010000128.1 GCA_016199405.1 Chloroflexota bacterium
GAGAAATTAGAAGTTGGAAACGCGAAGCGCCATCCAACTTCCAACCTCCAACTTCCAACCTCCATCACCGAAGAGGAATTCGATCTCGTCGTCCTCTCCGTCGGCATGGAAATCTCGCCGCGGGTGCGCGAACTGGGCGCGAAACTCGGCATTCAACTCGACGATTACGGATTCTGCAAACCGATTCCATTCCGCCCGCTCGAAACCTCGCGCCCCGGAATTTTCGCGGCGGGACCGTTCCTCGAACCGAAAGACATTCCCGAAAGTGTCGTGGACGCGAGCGGCGCGGCGGCGAACGCGGAAGCGTTGCTCGCGAGTGTGCGCGGCGCGTTGGCGCGGCATCGCGAATATCCGCCCGAACGCAATATCGCGAACGAACCGCCGCGCGTGGGCGTGTTCGTTTGCCACTGCGGCTCGAACATTGCGGGCTATCTCGATGTCAAGCAAGTCGCGGATTACGCGATGACGTTGCCGAACGTCGTGCATGCGGAAACGAACTTGTACGCCTGCTCGCAAGATTCGATCGCGCGCATCACGGAAAAAGTCAAAGAGCATAATTTGAACCGCGTCGTCGTCGCGAGTTGCACGCCGCGCACGCACGAGCCGCTGTTCCAGGATTCTATTCGCGCCGCGGGCTTGAATCCCTTTTTGTTCGAGATGGCGAACATTCGCAATCAATGCTCGTGGGTGCACTCGCGCGAGTGGGTCGCGGCGACGAACAAGGCAAAGGATTTGGTACGGATGTCGGTCGCGCGCGTGTCGCAACTTGAGCCGCTGTACAAAATTGATTTCCCGGTCGAGCGGAGCGCGCTCGTGATCGGCGGAGGCATTGCGGGGATGAGCGCGGCGATCAATTTGGCGGAGCAAGGATTCCCGGTGCATTTGGTGGAGCGGGAGGCGCGGTTGGGTGGGGGAATTCTAAATTCTAAATTCGAAATTCAAAATTCTGAAGTTGGCGAGGATATTGGATCGTATGCGATAGAGTTGATTGAACGTGTGAGGGCGAATGCGCTGATCACGGTGCACACTTGCACGCAAGTCGAGCAGACGGAAGGATTTGTCGGCAACTTTACGACGCGGTTGCGGCAAAAGAATGTGATGGGTCATCCCGAGGGCGATGGTTGGACTTGTGGTGAGGAATCTCCGTTCAAAGAGTCAACCATTCGTCACGGCGCGATTATCGTGGCGACCGGCGCGCAAGAGTGGCGCGGCGAGGCGTACGGGCTGGGGCGCGCGGCGGGAGTCATGACGCAAAGCGAGTTTTGTCATCTAATTTCCGATTTCCGATTTCCGATTTCCGATTTTCAATCCGCGCAATCGGCAATCGGCAATCGGCAATCGGCAATTCCCAATTCCGTTGTGTTCATCCAGTGCGTCGGTCCCGCTGAAAAATATTGCGGGCGTTTGTGCTGCACCGAATCACTGGAGAACGCGTTGCGGCTGAAAGAGTTGAATCCGAGCGCACAAGTGACGATCCTTTACAAAGATATTCGGACGTACGGATTCCGCGAGCGCGTGTACCAAGAGGCGCGCGAGCGCGGCGTCCTCTTTATCCGCTACGACGATGCTCATTCACCAGTTGTTGACACAATGAGCGGGGGAGCAGAGGCGCAGGGGAGCAAGGGAGAGAGCAGCAATCGGCAATCGGCAATCGAAAATCAGAAATTAGCGATTCGCGTTTGGGAGCCGATGCTCGCGCAAGAACTCATTCTGCGTCCCGACCTCGTCGTTCTTGCGACGCCGCTCGTGCCCTGCGACGACGCGCGCGAATTGGCAAATATATTGAAGGTGCCGGTGGATATGGACGGTTGGTTCCTCGAAGCGCACGTGAAATTACGCCCGGTGGATTTCGCGACGGAAGGCATTTTCGTCGCGGGCGCGGCGCATTATCCGAAATTCCCGAACGAAGCCATCGCGCAGGCGCAAGCCGCCGCGGCGCGCGCCGCGACGATCTTAGCGAAAGAGACGTTGCGCGCGGGGGGCGTAGTGGCACGGGTCGATCCATTGAAATGCACTGGCTGCTTGACGTGCGTGCGCATCTGCCCGTACCGCGTGCCGGTCATTGATCAAAAGCAACTCGCGGTCGGCGGCATTTACGGCGCGGCGCACATCGAAGCGGCGGCGTGCCAGGGCTGCGGCATCTGCGCGGCGGAGTGTCCGGCGAAGGCAATTCAGTTGCTGCATTTCAAGGATGGACAGGTGGTCGCGAAGGTGGAGGCGATGTTTGCGCGTGCCAACTTTATTCCCGTGAATGCGCTGGAGTTTGTGAGATGAGCTCACCCAACGGCTTTGAACCGCAACTCCTCGCCTTCTGCTGCAACTATTGCGCGTACGCGGCGGCAGACCTCGCGGGGTCATCGCGCATTCAGTATCCGCCGAATGTGCGCGTGGTGCTGTTGCCGTGCACCGGCAAACTGGATGTGCTCTACGCCTTGCGCGCGTTCGAGAGCGGCGCGGATGGAATATTGGTCGCCGGCTGACTGGAAGGCACCTGTCATTACCTGGAAGGTAATACCAACGCGAAACGGCGAATTGAATACATCAAGAAATTGCTCGATGAAATAAAAATCGGCGGACAGCGCATCGAAATGTTTCATATGTCATCCGCGATGGGCGGCGCGTTCGCCGAAGTGGTTACGAAGATGACGGAGAGGGTGGGGGAGTTGGGACCGAATCCGGTGAAAAAGTGACAAGTGGCGGGTGACGAGGGACGGTTAAAGTGACATGTGGCGAGTGACAAGAAAAGGCAAAAGGATGAACGGGTTGCCCTGTTACTTGGAACTTCCCCTGCCACTTGTTTCTTGATCCCTGTCACCTTCCCTGTCCCTTGTTCCGTGTCACATAATGATGGAGGGTAACATGATCGTTGCCGAACAGAAACCAATTGCAGAAATCCAAACACTGATAGGCGATGCCAAGCGCGTGCTTGTCGTCGGCTGTGGCACTTGCGTCACCGTGTGCTTTGCGGGCGGCGAAAAGGAAGCCGGCATTCTCGGCTCGCTCTTGCGGATGTCGTCCCAAATGGATGGCAATGCCAAAGACGTCAGCGAAGTAACCGTGCAGCGGCAGTGCGAATGGGAATATCTGGATGTGATCAAAGACAAGGTTGCGGATGCGAACGTTGTTCTCTCACTGGGTTGCGGCATCGGCGTGCAGGCGCTTGCCGAACGTTATCCGAACGCGCTGGTCGTGCCGGGCTTGAACACCACATTCATGGGCATGCTGCAAGAGCAAGGTGTCTGGGTTGAACGCTGCGCGGCGTGCGGCAATTGCATGCTCGGTCTCACCGGCGGCATCTGTCCGATCGCGCGTTGTTCCAAGCAATTGCTCAACGGACCGTGCGGCGGTTCTTCCAAAGGCAAATGCGAGATCAATTCCGAAACCGATTGCGCGTGGCAATTGATTTACGACAAACTCAAGGCACAGAATCGTTTGCATTTGCTGATGGAAATCAATCCACCCAAAGACTGGCGCACGAGCCGCGATGGCGGACCGCGCAAGATTGTGAGAGAGGATTTGCGGCTTCCCGCAGCCGAGAAAGCGTGAAAGGTAATCCGTATTGCGTGTTCCGTAAACTACGCAATACGCATCGCGCACTACGAGGCAAACCATGTCAGAGAACAACGGCTTTAAATCAGGATCAAATCTGGAAAAAGTTTTGCGCGCGGGACATTTCGCGGTAACCGCCGAACTAGGACCGCCCAAGAATGCGGATGCCGAAACGATTCGCAAGAAAGCGGCGATTCTCAAGGGCTATGCCGACGCGGCGAATATCACAGACAACCAGACGGCTATCGTTCGCATGTCGTCTATTGGCGCGGGCGCGCTGGCGGTGCAAGCCGGACTCGAGCCAGTCGTGCAAATGACCTGCCGCGATCGCAACCGCCTCGCGATGCAATCCGATCTGCTGGGCGCGTACGCGCTCGGCGTGCGCAACGTTCTTTGCTTGTCCGGCGATCATCAGACGTTTGGCAATCATCCGCAAGCAAAAAATGTGCACGACATTGATTCGATGCAATTGGTGCAAATGGTCGTGGGCTTGCGCGACAAGAATTCGTTCCAGTGCGGCGAGGAAATCAAAGGTGTGAACCCGCGCTTTTTTGTCGGCGCGGTCGAGAATCCGTTCGGCGATCCATTCGATTTTCGCCCATACCGACTGGGAAAGAAAGCGAAGGCGGGCGCGGATTTTGTTCAAACGCAATTAATCTACAATGTCCCGCGCTTTCGCGAATTTATGAGGCGCGTCGTGGATCTCGGCGTGCACGAGCAAGTCAAGATTCTCGCCGGCGTGGGTCCGCTGAAAACGGCGGGCGCGGCAAAGTATATGCGCGATCAGGTCGCCGGGATGGATGTGCCGGATGAGGTAGTGAATCGAATGGAGGCGGCGGGCAAGGGCATCGAGGACAAGAAAGAAAAAGCCGCCGCGGCGCGCGAGGAAGGCATCAAGGTCTGCGTCGAACTCATTGAGCAAATGCGCGAAATTCCCGGCGTCGCCGGCGTGCACATTATGGCGATCGAGTGGGAAGAAGCGATTCCGATCATCACCGAGCGCGCGGGATTGTTGCCGAGACCGGTGGTGGCGTAGTGCGTGGCTTTACGCAATACGAAATACGCAACCCGCAATACGCAACATGGAGCATTCCATGCCAATAACCGAACTGATAACCGACCTCGCCGAAAAATTCCGCGCCGAGTCCGGCGAATCCGTTTTTCTTTGCTATCATTGCGCCAAGTGTTCGTCGGGTTGTGCTTTGGGAGAGTACTTTGA
>JACQGS010000130.1 GCA_016199405.1 Chloroflexota bacterium
AGCATACCGTCCGCGAACTCGTCATCGCGGAATGGAAGCCCTAAACCGACGAGAATTCGCTCACGCCGCTGGGCAGTGTGATCGCGATCAAACGCGGCGCCGGCGCCAAGCGTGGGAATGCGCCCAAAGTTTTGATCGAAGGGCACATGGACGAAATCGGCTTGATGGTTACGGAAATCGAAAAAGGATTTCTGCGCTTTACGCAGGTCGGCGGGTTCGATGCGCGCGTTTTGCTCGCGCAAGAAGTGATCGTGCACGGCAAAAAAGATTTACGCGGCATCGTCGGAGCGCGGCCCCCGCATGTCCTCACGGCTGAAGAACGCAACCAAGTCATTTCGCTCAACAAACTTTTTATTGACGTCGGTCTCCCCCAAGAAAAATTGCGCGAGCTCGTTCAGCCCGGCGATCTGATCACGCTGGCGCGCCAAATGGTAACGCTGAAAAATAACCGCGTCGCCGGCAAAGCGTTCGACGATCGGAGCGCGATTGTTTGCATCGCGGAAGCCTTGCGGCATCTCGCCGGGATGAAGCACGCGTGGGATGTGTACGCGGTCGCAAATGTGCAAGAAGAAGCCGGCGCGGGTTTCGCCGGCGCGTTCACCTCGACGTATCACATCAATCCGACGGTCGGCATCGCGCTCGACGTGAACCACGCCGATCAACCCGGCACGACGGAAGTGAACGCGGTCCCGCTCGACGACGGCATGGGCATCGCGATGGGTCCCAACATTCACCCGCTTGTCCACAAGAAACTCGTCGAGGTCGCGGACGCTCAAGAAATCCTGTATCGCGTTACCGCGTACGCTGGAATGACCGGCACGGACGCGTGGGCGATGCAGATCGTGCGCGAGGGCATTCCGACCGGCTTGATTGACATTCCGTTGCGTTATATGCACACGTCCGTCGAAATGCTGAGCATCAACGATGTGGAGCGCATCGGCAGGTTGCTCGCGCAGTTTTGCGCGGGGCTGGATGAAAAATTCGTGGCGGAACTCGAAGGCAAAGAAAAATCCCAAAACCCAAAAACCAAAGCCCAAAGCCCAAAAGCCAAAACTCAAAAGGCGCGGAAGAAAGGCAAAGGGAACTAAATGGAACTGTTGGAAAAATTGAGCAACGCGCGCGGACCGTCCGGCAATGAGGGCGAAGTGCGCGAGATTCTGATCGAAGCGGTCAAGCGCGACGTAGACGAATTTCGCGTCGAC
This sequence comes from Chloroflexota bacterium, assembly GCA_016199405.1. Lineage (GTDB taxonomy): Bacteria > Chloroflexota > Anaerolineae > UBA4142 > UBA4142 > JACQGS01. Next base: position 1,203 of record JACQGS010000130.1, read on the forward strand.
ACGCTCGGCAATCTCATCGCGCGGAAAAAAGCGCGCGGCACGCGCAAAGTATCGGCGTTCCGCGTAATGATCGCCGCGCATATGGACGAGGTTGGTTTTCTCATCACGCATTTCGAATCGAACGGGCATCTGCGCTTTTCGCCGGTCGGCGGGATTGACAGCCGCGTGCTCTTGGCAAAAGTTGTTTTGATCGGGCAAGATAAAATTCCCGGTGTGATTGGCAGTAAGCCTGTGCATCTGACCAAAGCGAAGGACCGCGAGCAAGTTGTCGAGACCGATGCGATGACAATTGACATCGGCGCAAAATCGAAAGAAGACGCGCAACGCGCGGCCAAGCTGGGCGATTACGCGACCTTCGCGACTGAGTTCGGCGAAATGGGCGACGGCTTGCTCAAAGGCAAAGCATTGGACGACCGCACCGGCTGCGCGATCCTCGCGGAAATTTTGAAACGCGATTATCCGTTTGAATTGTTCGGCGTGTTCACCGTGCAAGAAGAAGTTGGACTACGCGGCGCCCGCGTCGCGGCGTACGCGATTGAACCGCATGCGGCGTTCGCGTTGGAAAGCACAGTATGCGACGACGGTCCGAAAACTAAAGACGTTTCGCCGGTCACGCGCGTCGGCGCAGGTCCGGCGATTTCGATTGCCGACGGCACGATGATCGCGGACAAGCGGCTCGTGAATTTGTTGATTGAAACCGCCAAGACAAATCGCATTCCGTTTCAATTCAAGCAAGCGATCACTGGCGGCACCGACGCCGGACGCATTCATCTCAGCAAAACCGGCGTGCCCTCTGCCGCCGTCTCCGTGCCGACGCGTTACATTCATTCGCCGGTGAGTTTGCTGAGCAAAAAAGATTTGGAGAACACTATCGCGTTGATGGTGAAAGCATTGCCGGGAGTACCGAAAGCGATCGGTGAGCAGTAATCCGTATTCAGTATTCAGTATTCAGCAATTGGTATTGGAGGAAGAATGGCTGTCGCAAAACCCACCGCGCATTTTCCGGCGTTTGAAAATGAGAGCGGCAAAGATTTGCATCCAACCAAGGCGTTGATCAAACGCTTGGTGGAAACCTATGGACCTTCGGGACATGAAGAGAAAATTCGTGCGCTCATTCAAGACGAAATCAAAGGGCTGGTTGATACCACGCGTGTCGACGCGCTCGGCAATTTAATCGCGCTCAAGAAAGGCGCGGGCGCGGGATCGCGCAAAAAAATTATGCTCGCCGCACACATGGACGAAATCGGCGTGATGGTCACGCATATTGACGAAAAAGGTTTTCTGCGCTTTGCGTCGCTCGGCGGCGTGATGCCGCTAACCCTCGTCGGACATCGCTGTCTTTTTGCGAACGGCGTCATCGGCGCGTTCGGGCGCGAGCGCAAAGACGCGACGGCGAACGAAATCGAAATGCCACGCGTCTTTATTGACGTCGGTGCGCGCGACGCGCACGAAATGCCGGTCGAGATCGGCGCGGCGGCGGGCTTTTGGCGCGAGTTCGCGGATTTGGGCAACCGGCTGATCGCGAAATCAATGGACGATCGGGTCGGCTGCGCCGTGCTGATCGAAACGCTGCGCGCGCTAAAAAAATCACCGCACGATTTGTATTTTGTCTTCACGACGCAAGAGGAAGTCGGCACGCGCGGCGCGACGACGTCGGCGTACGGCATTCAGCCGGATATCGCGCTCGCGGTTGACGTGACCGATACCGGCGATACGCCGGAGGGCTTGACGATGGCGGTCGCGCTCGGCAAAGGTCCGGCGATCAAAGTGAAAGATTCCGGGATGCTCGCGCATCCGGGGTTGAAGAACGCGCTCGTCGCCACTGCGAAAGAAAACAAAATTCCGTATCAACTCGAAGTGCTCGTCGGCGGCTCGACCGATGCGCGCGCGATGCAAATGACGCGCGAAGGCGTGCCCGCCGGCGTCGTTTCGATTCCGACGCGCTATGTTCACACGCCATCCGAGATGGTTGATTTCGACGATGCGCAAAACACGATCAAGTTGCTCGTGAAATTTTTGAGCGAGCCGATCAAGACCGAATAAGAAAATCGGTAGGGGCAAGCCTTGGGCTTGCCCAGCCAAGTACCATTCTCCCATTGAGGATTTACGCGCGCGCGTCTACAATACAGTCGCAAAAGAAATTACACCTCCGATAAAGGCAAACCCGCCGAAAGGCGGCGACGCAAAGTCACGGGTCTAACGCCGCAGGGCTATGATCGCCGGACTGCCGAAGAGCGACCGCAGAAAAATGTCGAGTCCGCTTCGGTTACGAGGCGGACTCGATTTCTTTTGATTACCCACCGTGGATCGTTCTCCCCCCAGAGCGACCCACACTCTTCTTACGAGCCGCTGTGCTAGCCGGGCATGGCGGCTCGTTTTTATTTTGAAAAAACCGTGCGCCGCACTTTGGGCGACCACAAGGGTTGCCCCTACAAGGGCGTCGCACGTTGCGCGTCTTGTGTGGATGCGCGTCTTGTGATTGACAAAGCCCTCTCTCAATTCTATAATGCCAGCGCAATCGGGCGAGTAGCTCAGTTGGTAGAGCACTTCCCTTACACGGAAGGTGTCGCGGGTTCGAGCCCTGCCTCGCCCACTGGGAAGAGTGACGAGTGACGTGTGACAAGTGACAAGAAAAACTATGCACGAATTCTGATAAACACTTTGCTATGACGCTCTCGCATTTAGATCAAAAAGGCCGCGCGAAAATGGTGGACGTGAGCGCAAAGGACGATACCGAACGCGTCGCGATCGCGAAAGGCGAAGTGACGATGCGCGCGGAAACGCTCGCGCTTATCAACGCCGGCATGATCGCGAAAGGCGACGTGTTCTCGGTCGCGCGCGTCGCCGGCATTATGGCAGCCAAGCGAACGCACGAATTGATTCCGATGTGCCATCCGCTTCTCATCACCGACGTGCAAGTGGATTTTGAAGTACTGTCAAAGGGGAACGATAAAGAGCCGGCGCGCGTCGAGATCACAGGCATGGCAAAAAATGTCGGCAAGACCGGCGTGGAGATGGAAGCGCTCGTCGCGGTATCCACCGCCGCGCTGACGATTTACGATATGGCAAAAGCGGTTGACCGCGCGATGCGGATTCAAAATGTGCGGCTGGTGGAAAAGCGCGGAGGGAAGAGCGGTGATGTTGTAATGGAGTGAAGCTCAAGATTTGAGTTTGAGGAGAAAATAAAATGACATTGGAAAAAGAATTGCTCCGCAATTCGATTGATTCCTTGACAGATGAACAAGCGCATGCTCTTTTGCATTGGCTTGATCGAATGAAAAGCAAGGCGCCGGGTTCGACAACGCTCCGCAATATAGCCAATGATCCTGGTATCAAGATTCCTAGCCAGACCAAATTCCGCGATGTCACGCCGATAAAAGTAAAGGGAATCCCCATCTCTGAATTGCTGATTAAGGATCGGCGGTGATCTATTACTATCTTGATTCGAGTGTGTGGGTCAAACGTCATTTTGAAGAAGCCGGCTCAAAATGGATTCGGACGCTATTCTCGCGCGCTCCAACACTTGGTTCTTCGACTCTAGGCATTGTCGAAATCACCGCGGCTTTGTCCCGCAAGAATAAAGCCGGCGAACTGTCAGTTGATCTGAATGACAAACTTGAAGAAGTAGAGGAAGAATGGCAGTCATTCTTCCATATCCAATTTGATGAAGATACTCTGCTCGCCTCAAAGCAAATCGCGAGGCAATACGCCTTGCGCGGTGCGGATGCCATACACGTTGCCTCGGCGTTGCGATTGAAGAATCAATTAGACCCTGACGATCAACTTGCGCTGGTTAGTTCAGATCATGAATTACTGGACGCGGCGAACCAAGCCCAATTGGCTTTGATTGATCCGGTCACCGAAGAAACGCAGAGTGCCTTGGACAAGGAATGAATTTCATCTGCTCCTCCTGCTCCACGCGTTACCCGCTCGACACGCGCGAGTGGGTGTGCGCGCAATGCGGCGGCTTGTTTGAAATTGAAAATGCGCCGCGCTTTGATCCTTTACAAATCAATTCTACCGATGCGACGCTGTGGCGTTACCGCGCGCTCATCCCCCTGCCCGCGAATGCTGCGCCGGTCTCGCTGGGCGAAGGATTCACGCCGCTCGTCGAAACGCGCCTGAACGACGCGACATTTTTCGCGAAACTCGATTATTTGCAACCGAGCGGCTCGTTCAAAGATCGCGGCACGACGGTGTTGATCAGCGCGCTGACGGCATTTGGCGTGACGCGCGCGCTGGACGATTCGTCCGGGAACGCGGCGGCGAGTTTATCCGCCTACGCCGCGCGCGCCGGCATCGCCGCCGAAATCTTTGTGCCCGCGCACGCATCGCCGGCAAAGCTCGCGCAAATCCAAATTTACGGCGCGCGGCTGAACAAGATCGAAGGCGCGCGCGAGAACGCGGCGCGTGCCGTGCAGGATGCGGCGAAAAAAGGCGACGCGTACTATGCGTCGCATTATTACAATCCTTTTGTCCTCGCTGGCATGAAAACGACGGCGTGGGAAATTTGGGAGCAGTTGAATCGCCGTGCGCCGGACGCGGTCATCGCGCCGGTCGGGCACGGGAGCAATTTTATTGGACTCGCGCGCGGCTTTGCCGATTTGCAGAACGCGGGCTTGATCGAGAAAATACCGCGCCTAATCGCGGCGCAAGCCGATGTGATCGCGCCGCTCGCGCGCGCGGCAGAGCGCGGGTTGGACGAATCGCCGGCAGTCGCACCGGCGCGAACGATCGCGGAAGGGATCGCGATTAGCCAGCCGGTGCGCGGCAAAGAAATTTTGCGCGTGGTGAAGCAATCGCGCGGCGCGGTGATCGCGATGAGCGAAGACGCGATTGCAAGCGCACGTAACGAGTTGGCGCGCGTCGGGTTATATGTAGAGCCGACGAGCGCGACGGCAGTTGCCGCGTTGCTGCAAGCCAAAGATATTTTTCAGCCAAATGATACGATTGTGATCAC
>JACQGS010000019.1 GCA_016199405.1 Chloroflexota bacterium
CCTCCACCCCCGCCTCCTCCTCCGCTAAACCCACCGCCGCCGCTGCTGCCGGACGATGATGGCGTGCTCGTGAAAGTTGAAGCCGTTGTATTCAGCATCGCGAAAAATCCGGTCGTCATCGAATCCAAACCGCGAAACGCGCCGCCCGCCATTTGATCCAACGATGAACCGCGCTGACTGCTCGCGCCTCCGCCGGCGCTGCCGCCTCCCGACATTTGATCGCCGGTGTCACCGGCAAAGCCGCGGCGCGATGGAAAGCCCATGCCCGGATAATACGGCGTTTCGTACCACGCCGGCGCGGGCGTGCCGACTTGCGCGAATTTGCTGACGTACGATCGCTCCAAGCCAAACGCGATCGCGTACGGCAGATATTGATCGAACAATTCTTTCGCTTGATCGAGCTTGGTGAATTTTTCAATGCTTTCGAGATAGCGTTTGAACGCCAGCCATTTTGCGCTTTCGGTTGCGCCTTTGGGCGTGCGCCGCGGCATAAATGGGCTGAGCACAATCAAACCGATCGCGCTGATGCCGAGCGCGAACGCGGGGCAGAGCGCGAGATTCGATACATCGGCTAACGCGGCGGAAATCAAAAATCCGCACGCGCCGGCGATCACGAGCGCGCCGCAGCCAAGCCCGGCATAGATGCGCCGCGTCGAACTGGGATTGCCGGGAAAATAACCTTGCTTGACCGCTTCGGCATAAATTTGTTTTTGCAGATCGGGAATCGCGGTGTAAAACTTTTCGCGCAAATCGGACAAATCCGTCGAAGAGTCATTGCCGAATAGTTGGTCCAGCAGCGTGCGCTCATAGCCGCGCAAATTCTCCGCGCTGCCGGTGCGCTGAAAAGCGAAATCGAACCCGCCGCCGATGCCCAAGATGCCTTGCACCGGCTTCTCGACCATTTTGAGAACGCCGCGCCGCGCCAAATCCACAAGCGTCGCGATAATTTCTTTCAACTCGGCGCGTTCATCGATCAGCGCGCCGGCAAGCGCGGGCGGTAAATCGGTGGGGGGTTTGCTCGTTTGCGCAATTTGCGCAGTCGCCGGATCGCGTCCCTTGACGTACCACAAAAGATAAAGCAAGAGCGGACCGAGCACGGCGATGATGATGCTAATAAAGAGGAATCCGAGATCGAAAATGGGTTTATTGTCTTCGAGATTTTGCCAAGACGGCGCCGATGCAGTCACGACACCGTGCGGAAATTGCACGCGAATTTCCAGTTCTTGCGCGGGCGTCAAGTTACTACTGATGAATACAATGGTTTTGCCATCGCGGATGGACGCTTCGCCTTTGCCGGTGGTAACCGCCGCCAGAATTTGATCGGTTGGAAATTCTGCCGGCAAGCGGACGGTGGTCGTAGAATTCTGAATCGTGTACGCGCGATCCTCTTCGATGACTTTCCACCACAACTGATCGCCGCCGTCATAAATTCGGAGCGCGCCGCGCAGGGTGTATTGCAAATTGAAGGTGCGCGTTTGATTCGTCGTTGGCGGAAAATACCAGCGCACGAATTGCTGTCCTTCTTCGGCGTAAACTCTAAATGTATTTGCCGACTCGCTCGATGACTGGCTGTACGCGCGCCCACCTTCCGAAACGAGAAAATTGGTAATCGAATCAACGCGCTGGAGCAGGATGCCGCGAAAAGCGAACGTGAACGGCGGCGAGCCGCTGAATTGCACTTGCCACGTTTCGTTGAAATTCACGTCGCCGTTCGGTTGAATTTGAATTTCAATGTCGCGACGCGGCACGGTCACACTGCGCGACTGTGCCTCTGCCGGCATGATGAAGAGCGCTAAAAGCGCGAAGAGAAAAGTTAGTGGAAGGAAAACTCGTAATTGTCGCATAGGATCACTCCGATCTCTCGAACTTGCGGGAATTATAATTCAGAAACCAGCAAAAGAAAAGCCGAACGTTTTGACACACTCAAACGGCAATGCTAATATGCGGGACGCACGACACGCGCGTCATTGCGAGGAGCGATCCTGAGCGAGCGAAGTGAGTCGAAGGATGCGACGAAGCAATCTCCAAATGCATCTCGGGGATTGCTTCGTCGCAAACTACACTCCTCGCAATGACAGATGTACCTTGGAGGCAACGCAACTTTGGATTTTCAAACACTCATACCGCTCGTTATTCCCGGCGAAACAAAAATTGCGATGATCGTGATGGATGGACTGGGCGGCTTGCCCATCGAGCCGGGCGGCAAAACGGAACTGGAATCCGCGCGTAAACCAAATCTCGACGCGCTCGCAGCGCAATCGATTCTTGGGCTTGCCGATCCGGTCGCGCCGGGCATTACGCCCGGCAGCGGACCCGGGCATCTCGGCATTTTCGGATACGATCCGCTCAAGTTCGAAATTGGACGCGGCGTTTTGGAAGCATTAGGCATTGATTTTGAATTGGGCGCGAATGACGTCGCCGCGCGCGGAAATTTCTGTACGATTGATGCCGAAGGCAAATTGATCGATCGCCGCGCCGGTCGCATCCCGACCGAACTCAACGCAGAACTGACGAAAATTTTGCGGACGATCAAACTGCCCGGCGTCGAGCTATTTGTCGAGACGGTCAAAGATTATCGCTTTGTTTTTGTGCTGCGCGGCAAGGGACTCGGCGACGGACTGACCGAGACGGATCCGCAGCGCGTTGGCGTCGCGCCGTTGCCGGTGAAGGCGTTAAATGCAAAATCGCGCAAGAGCGCGAAACTCGCGAATGCTTTCATCGCGCAGGCGCGCAAACTAATTGGCGCGAAAAAGCCGGCGAATATGATTATGCTGCGCGGCTTTGCGAAACGTCCGGCGATTCCGACGTTTCGGGACGTGTACGGCATGCGCGCGGCGGCGATCGCGGTCTATTCGATGTATCGCGGACTCGCGCGGACGCTGGGAATGAATGTGCTGAAGGTGGACGGCGAAACGATTGCCGACGAATTCACGACGTTGGAAAAAAATTGGCGCGCGTTCGATTTCTTTTATCTGCACGTCAAGAAAACCGATTCGTCCGGCGAAGATGGCGATTTTCTAAAGAAAGCGCGAGTGATTGAAGAATTGGACGAACAGTTGCCGCGCTTGATGGCGCTCCAGCCGGATGTCGTGATCGTCGGCAGCGATCACTCAACGCCGGCGATTCTGAAAGCGCACTCGTGGCATCCGGTGCCGGTGATGCTGTATTCGCGCTATTGCCGCGCGGACGGTATCGCCGAGTACGGCGAGCGCGCCTGCGCGCGCGGGAGTTTGGGGCGCGTGCGTTCGAAGGAAATCATGCCGATTGCATTGGCGAACGCGCTTCGCACAACAAAATTTGGCGCGTGAACCGATTTTGGATTTCGGATATCGGATTCCAGAAAGATTCATTCCGAAATTCGCAATCCGAAATCCGAAATTTTCGCGAGGGTTGAAATGAAAATCGAATCCATTGAACTCCGCCGGATCAACATGCCGTACCTCGCGCCGTTTCAAACCTCCTTTGGCGTCGAGAGCGCGAACACGCACATTCTTATTTGCATCCAAGTCGATGGATTAGTCGGGTGGGGCGAGTGCGTTGCCGGCGCGGATCCGTTTTATTCGGCGGAGACGACACAGACGGCGTGGCATGTGTTGCGCGATTTTCTGATTCCGAGTTTGATCGGTAAAAATATTTCTTCGGTAGACGAAAGCATCGCGATAGGGGAGCGCGTGCGCGGGCATAACATGGCGAAAGCCGGTTTAGAATTCGCGCTGTGGGATTTATTTGCCAAGCAGCGCGGCGTATCGCTCGCGCAGATGCTGGGCGGGATGCGCGAAAAAGTCGCGGTGGGCGTCAGCGTGGGCTTGCAAGCGACGCCGGCAGATTTGGTCAAGCGCGTCGCGGGTTACCTAAGCGAAGGGTATTCGCGGATCAAGATCAAAATCGAACCGGGGCGCGATGTGGAACTCGCGGCGGCGGTGCGGAAGGAATTTCCGCATATTCTTTTGCAAGTAGACGCCAACTCCGCTTTTTCTCTCGACGACATCGCGACGATGCGGCAACTCGATCAATACAATCTTTTGCTGATCGAACAGCCGCTTGCTTGCGACGATATTTTCGATCACTCCAAACTCCAGCGCGAATTGAAAACGCCGATTTGCCTCGACGAAAGCATTCACACGCTGAGCGACGCCAACGTCGCGCTCGAGCTCGGCGCGTGCCGCATTATCAACATCAAACCCGGACGCGTCGGCGGTTTCACTGAATCGAAAAAAATTCACGACGCGACACAGGCGCGCCACGCGCCGGTTTGGTGCGGCGGGATGCTCGAATCGGGAATTGGGCGCGCCGGCAACGTCGCGCTGGCGTCACTGCCGAATTTCACTTTGCCCGGCGATATTTCCGCGAGCGATCGCTATTTTCATGAAGACATTGTTGATCCGTCATTTGAATTGAATTCCGACGGTACCATCAATGTGCCGACCGCGCCGGGGATTGGCGTTGCGGTGCGAATGGATCGGCTGGAAAAAGTTACAACTCGGCGCGAGGAATTTCGCGCCTAAATTATGTGCGGCGCACCTCACCGGTGCGTCGCACATTGTGAGTAATTCGCGGGGGCGTTTTCGCGCGGCTCTGGTAACGTCGGGCGGAAACGCTCTTTCAATTATTTTGACATGAAAAAATTCTATTCTCTCGCGTTTCGCAACCTCTGGTCGCGGCCCCTGCGAACGCTCATCACGGCGTCCGGCATTATGCTCGGCGTCGCGACGATGCTCGCGGTCAGCGTGATGGGCGCGTCCGCCACGCAATCGCTGCGCGATTTTTTCGCGCAATCGTCGGGCCGCGCGACGCTGACGATTTCCGACGCCGGCAAATCAGGGGAAGGGTTTGAAGCGCGCGCGCTCAATCGCGTGCGGACTTTTGAGGGCGTTGCCGAGGCAGCCGGGCAGACGTTCAATCGCGCATTTATTCCCGACAACAAAAAAACTTTTTCGATTACGATCGTCGGAATCGATCCGGCGGTGGATCGCCGGATGCGAACGTATACGCTGACGCGCGGACGCTTTCTGACGCCGGGCGAACGCGCCCACAATGTCGTGCTCGTCGAAAAATTCGCGCTGGATCACAAAATCGCGCTCGACGATGCGATTAGCGCGATCCTGCCGGATAATCGCGAAGCCAAGCTGAAGGTGGTCGGGTTGATAGCGAGCGAGGGCGCCGGCCAATTGGGCACGGGGAGTGTCGGCTTTGTGACGTTGGAGGTGGCGCGGAGTCTCTTCGATCGCGGGGAGCGGCTCGATCAAATCGATTTGATCGCGAAGGACGAGATTGCCAACTCGCCGCCGGCGGTCACTCAAATGAAAGAGCGACTGCAAAAAACGCTCGGCGATCACTATGTCGTCGCGTTGCCGGCGGCAACCGGCGAATCGGTTTCGCAGGCGCTCGGCGGATTGAACTTGGGCTTGGGAATTTTCAGCGCCATTTCGCTTTTTGTGGGAATCTTGTTGATCTATAACACTTTTGCGATGACGGTCGCGGAACGCACGCGCGAAATCGGGATGTTGCGCGCGCTCGGCGCAACCAAACGCCAAGTGCTGACTTTGATTCTCATTGAAGCGACGATTCTCGGCGCGCTCGGCATCGTACTGGGGGTCGCGGTCGGATTGTTTCTTTCGATTCCCTTAATCAAGTTTATGGGGAATACGCTCGGAATTCCGCTGAATACTTTTACGATTCCCGCAAGTGGCGTGGTGCAAGCAGTCGCCGTTGGTTTAGTCTCGACCTTTTTTGCCGCGTCGATTCCGGCGTGGCAAGCCAGCCGCATTTCGCCGACCGAAGCGATGCGCGCGCGCGCCGGCGGGCGCGAAGGATTTCTGCTGCGACACGCGTGGAAAATCGGAGTGGTCTTGTTGATCAGCGCGGTGATTGATGGAACGGATTTGGTGAACCTTTACAAGGGCGCTGACTTTTTCATGGTAACATTTCTCGGCGCGATTCTGATTATGCCGAATCTGATCTTGTTGCTCGAGCCGTTTGGTCGCCGCGTGATCCAGTCCATTTACGGACCGATGGGCATTCTCGGCAGTCGCAATTTGTCGCGCGCCAAGGGGCGCACGAGTCTCACCGTTGGCGTGTTGATGATTGGCGTCGTGATGAATGTCGCGATTGGCGCGATGAGCGTGAGTTTCAAAGCGAGCATGGACGATTGGATTACGGCAGCCGTCGGCGGCGATTTTTTTATTTCGTCGCAACGCCCGCTCTACGCGGAGACCGCGCGCGATTTACTCGCGGTCGAAGGCATCGCGGCGGTGACGCCGCAGCGCAATTCGCAAATCAAGATCGCCGGCTTGCAGAATGGCAACGGATTCAAGCCGCTTGAAGACGCGATCACGATGGTCGCGATTGATGTGCCGACCTATCGCCAAGTGACGTCGTTTCAGTTCGCCAATGGCGAAACGGAAGAGATCGCGCTCGGCGATCTCGCGCGCGGCGATGCGCTGTTTATTTCGACGACGCTCTCGGAACGCTGGAATCTTCGGCGCGGCGACGGGCTGCGCTTGCGCACCGGGCGCGGCGAACGCGATTTCAAAGTTGCCGCGGTGATGATGACGTTTTTTCAAGGCGGCAATTCGATCTATATTTCGCGGAATGATTTGGTGAAATACTTTGGTGACACGCGCGTCAGCGTCTTTATCGTCAAAAAGAAATTGGATGCGCCGACCGAAGACGTGCTGGCGCGGCTCAAGCGCGGCGTCGCCAAAACCAAATCGCTCGATATCGTCGCGGGCGAAGATTTCCGCAAAAACATTTCAGAGCAGATTCAGCAATTTTTTACGCTGTTCGACGCGATGGTGTGGATTTCGGTGATCGTCGGCGTGCTCGGCGTGATCAACACGATGACGATGAACGTGCTCGAGCGCATCCGCGAGATCGGCACGCTGCGCAGCATCGGCATGGATCGCCGGCAGTTGGGGCGGATGATTTTGTCCGAAGCCGGCGCGATGGGCGCGCTCGGCGCGATTTTTGGCGTGCTGATCGCGTATCCGGTCTCGACCGTCACCGTCAGCGGAATGGCATCGGGCAGCGGCTTTCCGGTTTACTATGTCTTCCCCGCGCTATCGTTCGTGATCGGCGTGTTCGTCGCGTTGGTGCTCTCGCAGGTCGCGGCGATCTATCCGACGCTGCGCGCCGCGCGCGTGAATGTGATCGAGGCGATAAAAGAAGAGTAGTTATCCACGAAGAACACGAAGG
>JACQGS010000140.1 GCA_016199405.1 Chloroflexota bacterium
ACGATTCGCCCCGTTTGCGCTTGCCGCCCGGAAATTCCCACAGCCCGCCGAGCAAATCATTCGCAAAGCGTTTCGCGATCAGAATCTGCTTTTCCTTCCAAATCACTCCCACGCCGATTTCATAGTGCGGGAGTTTTTTCTTTTTGGCTTTCGTCGGCAATTTGGCTTGAATGCCAAGCCGTCGCGCCGTGCAACCGCGCGCGAGCGGACATTGCGCGCACAGCGGCTGGCGCGGCTTGCATAGGGTCGCGCCGAGTTCCATCAGCGCTTGATTGAAATCGCCGGCGTGACCGCGCGGCAATAATTCTTCCGCGCGCGCCCATAATTCTTTTTGCGTTCGCGTTTCTTTCGGCGGCTGGCGAATGGCAAAATACCGGCACAGGACGCGCGCGACATTCCCATCCACGACCGGCACGTCGCGCCCAAACGCGATGCTTGCCACCGCGCCGGCGGTGTAACGCCCGATGCCGGGCAATTTGCGCAATTCTTCCACCGTTCCCGGAATTTTGCCGCCGCAGCGCTTAACAATTTCCTTCGCCGCGCGGTGCAAATTGCGCGCCCGCGCATAATAGCCGGCGCCTTCCCACACCTTGAGCACCGTATCCAGCCGCGCGCGCGCGAGTACGCGGACAGACGGAAATCTTTCGAGAAATTTTTTATAATAGGGGATGACGGTCGTGACTTGAGTTTGTTGCAGGAGCGTTTCGGAAATCCATACGCGGTAGGGGTTGTGCGCATCGCGTCGCCAGGGGAGATCGCGCTTGTGTTTCGCGTACCACGCGAGGAGGCGAGAAGAAATTTCGGATTTCCGATTTCGGATTGCGGATTCTGTCATTGCGAGCGATTTATGCGAAGCAATCTCAAATCTCCAGCTATCGTCCCAGCGCTCGTTCGCCGCGCAGCGTCATCTGCGTGCACGTTGCGTGCGCGACTAATTGCCCAGCTTCATCCGTTACATCGCATTGCGTCAAGCCAATCGTTTTGCCGCGCCGGAGGACCGTGCCGACCGCGGTGAGTTTCGCGTTCCATACCGGTTTCAAAAAATTTATTTTCAATTCGAGCGTTGTGAAGGTTTCGTCTTCTTCGAGCGTAGACGCGTACGCCATGCCCATTGCCGCGTCCGCGATATCGCACAGAATGCCGCCATGCAGCGAGCCCATCGGGTTGGCGTGACGTTCGCTCGCTTCAAACTCGATGGTCGCTTTGCCCGCGTCAGCCGATCAATTGCGCGACGGGTGGCGGCGGCAGTTCGCCGCGCGCGATTTTGCCGGGCAGATCGCGGACGGAGGTCACTGCTTCTTCTCCCATTCCGCGCGCAAAATGCCCATCAAAAATTCGTCGTGGAATGCGCCGTTGCGGTACAGTCCTTGACGCTTGATGCCCTCGCGCGTAAAGCCGGCTTTTTCATACGCGCGAATTGCGCGCGGGTTGAACGCGTACACCCATAATTCGACGCGGTTCAACCCGAGTTGCTCAAACGCGTAGCGCAGCAAAACGCGCGTGGCGTCCGTGCCGTAGCCCTTGCTCCAATAATTCGTGTCGCCGATGACGATACCAAAAACCGCGCTGCGATTTTTCCAGTCCACGTCGTGCAGCCCGCAGTTGCCGATCAGTTGATTCTCGGCGAGCGTGAGAATCGCAAAGAGAAACTTGTTGTCGCCTTTGCGATGCTTTTCAAACCATTCTGTCTCGTCCTCGATGTTCATCGGGAACGGGACGCCGGGCATTAGATTTTGCGTCACTTCCCAATCGTTTAGCCATTCGACGTACTTGGGAAGATAGTCGCGCTGGACGGCAGCGAGTTGCACTTTGTCACCAGACCACATCAATTGCCTCCAGAAATTTCGGATTTCGGAACGTTCGATTTCGGATATCGGATTTCGGAACATTCGATTTCGGATTTCGGATATCGGATTTCGGAATGCCGCGCTCCACATGTTCACTTTTTGTTCAGGCGTATCTTTGTGCTTTTGATGGAGGCGACAACGATGGCGAGGATTTCGTTACCTTCTTGCATCAATGATGCCAACTTTTCCGGCTTGACAATTCCATCGTCAACTAACAGTTCCATCCAGTATACCGATTCGTCTGCTTCTTCTTCCACGGTGCCGAGTTTGTTGACAAAGTCCGCGTCGGATTTGGCGCGGCACGCCGCACGATAGTTTGCTCCTACCGACGTACCAGAGCGCAGTAGTTGCCTCCCAATAACGTCCGCTGTTCTTGTGTTTGGCAACGATTCAACCAAGCGAATAACTCGCAGCGCGAACTGCTTCGTCCGCGCTTTCATCTGCTCTTTGTCCAGCATCTACCTCCTTGTAGATTTACGGATTCCGAAATCCGCAATTCGAAATCCGAAATTAGTGCGAGTATATCATAACCTGTGATACAATAACAACGCTCTGATCGACGTCCGAAATCCGAAATCCGCCATCCGAAATCGCCAATGACCCAACTTCCCGTTACCATCACCGATGTCCGTGCCGCGGCAGACCGCTTGCGCGGCGCCGCGAATCGAACGCCGGTCGTCACGTCGCGCACGTTTAACGGGCTGACCGGACGCCAAGTATTTTTCAAATGCGAAAACCTCCAACGCGCCGGCGCGTTCAAATTTCGCGGCGCGTACAACCGGCTCGCCCAGTTGAGCGCGGCGGAGAAACAACGCGGCGTCGTCGCGTTTTCATCCGGCAACCACGCGCAGGGGGTCGCGCTCGCGGCGCAGTTGCTCGGTATTCCGACGACGATTGTAATGCCGGACGACGCGCCGCCGGTGAAACTCGCCGCGACGCGCGGGTACGGCGCGACGGTCGTGTTGAATAATCGGCAAACGACGAGCCGCGAACAAATCGCGCGGCAACTCGCGGACGAACGCGGGCTGACGCTCGTGCCGCCGTTCGACGACGCGCAGATCATTGCCGGGCAAGGCACTGCCGCGCTCGAGTTGCTGGAAGAAATTCCGGATTTGGACGCGCTCGTGGTGCCGGTCGGCGGGGGTGGATTGATCAGCGGCTGTGCGATTGCGGCAAAGGGCGTGCGCGCGAAAATCGCGGTGTACGGCGTTGAGCCGGAAGGCGCGGACGACGCGCGGCAATCGCTGGCGACCGGCACAATCGTTCACATCGCGCCGCCGGCGACGATTGCAGACGGCGTGCGCACGCAAGCGATCGGAACGCTGACGTTTGCGATCATGCGCGAGTTGTTGAGCGAGATTGTGCTCGTGAGCGATGCAGAGATTTTGGACGCGGTGCGATTCGTGCTGACGCGAATGAAGCTCGTCGTCGAGCCGACCGGCGCGGTACCGATTGCCGCGGTGATGGTGAATCGGATTCCGCGCAAATTGAAGCGAGTGGGGGTGATTGTCAGCGGGGGTAATATCGGCGCGGAGTTGCTTGGCGCAATCATGCGATAACGCAGCCGCGACTGGGCAAGTTGCTACAGTCTTTCCCCTCTGCTATAATCTTTGCTGAAAGCGCTTTCAGTGTGCGTTGCGCTTGCAAGCGTGTTCACTCCTGAGGGAGGTGATCGGAAATGCCTTCTCCGTTTCCCGGAATGGATCCGTATTTAGAGCATCCGAGCTTGTGGCCGGATGTGCATTTGAATCTGATCCACGCAATCCAGACCGCACTGGCACTGCGAGTTGCCCCGCGCTACTTCGTGTCAGTGGAACAGCGTACCTACATCGCGGCAGTTGAACCGGACGCTTTTCTTGGGCGTCCCGATGCTGAAAGCACTTTCAGTGTGGCGGTGATCGGTTCCCGTTTTGTGCCACCAGCGGCGCCTCTCGTTGCCGCACCCGCCGGCGTCCTCGAACGCCCACTTGTCGTTGAAGTGCCAGTGCGAGATGAGATTCGCCAGCGCTACCTCGAAGTGCGCGATGTTGCCACGCACGATGTCATCACTGTGATTGAGGTTCTTTCGCCGACCAACAAGCAGTCTGGTGAAGGACGCCAGCAGTACGAGAAGAAACGGCAACAGGTTTTCGATTCGCTGACTAGTCTGGTCGAGATTGATCTGCTGCGCGGCGGAAAGCCGATGCCGACCAGCCGTCTTCCCGTCAGCCATTACCGAATCCTCGTCAGCCGCGAATGGGAACGTCCGCGCGCTAAACTTTACCCTTTCAATCTGAACGAAACGATCCCGGAGATTCCGGTGCCCTTGCGTCAGGGCGAAGACGAGCCGATGCTCAGTTTGGGCGACTTGCTCGCGCAGATTTACGATCAGGTGCGCTATGACTTGCGATTGGATTATGCGCTAGAACCCGAGCCACCGCTCGACGCAGACGTGGCGATCTGGGCACACGGGGTTTTGGCGCAGGGGCGTGCGCGTTATTAGTAGTGCGGCAAGAAGGCGCAGAAACCCGTTTTCTCGCAGAAAACGGGTTTCTATAGACCTTGAGAAAATGAATTGGAAAATTCGGACTTGCACAAAAGGTAAGACGGATGTATCTGTATGGCGGGCTAGCCAACAACCACACAGGAGGATACATCCGTGAACACAAGAATACATTTGACGCGCCCAACTGTCAA
>JACQGS010000132.1 GCA_016199405.1 Chloroflexota bacterium
AAAGAAGTGATGCCGCCTTCAAAATAAAAAGTGATCGCGCGGCCGTCGCGTTCATCGCGAAAAGAAATCGTCTGCCCGCGCGTGAGAAACGCCATTTCGCGAAAGCGCTGCGCGAGCACGTCGAATTTGTAATCAATTTCTTTGAAGATTTGTTTGTCGGGATAAAAACGTTGCGTCGTCCCAGTTCGTTCGTCTTTGGGATACTTGCCGACGACTTTGACATCGGCTTTGGGCACGCCGCGCGCATATTTTTGCCGATAGAGCTGTCCATCGCGCCGCACGGTGGTTTCCAGCCATTCGCTCAAGGCGTTGACCGCGCTGACGCCGACGCCGTGCAAACCGGACGCGACTTTGTAACCGCCTTGCCCGAATTTCGCGCCGGCGTGCAATTTCGTCATCACGACTTCGAGCGCGGATTTGCCGGTTTGTTTGTGAATATCCACCGGAATGCCGCGGCCATTATCCACAACCGTTACGACATGATCGCGCGCGATGCTTACCTCGATTCGATCACACGCGCCGGCAAGCGCTTCGTCAATTGAATTGTCCACAACCTCAAAGACGAGGTGATGCAAGCCGCGCACGTCCGTCGAGCCGATATACATTCCCGGCCGTTTGCGCACCGCTTCCAATCCTTCGAGGACGCTGATTTTTGACGCGTCGTACGTTTCGACCGGCGCGTTGGAATCTGTCGCGCCGTTCGACGCCGGATTTTTTTTACTTGCTTTTTTTGCCATGCCTAACCTTTCACCGAAGATCGCGCCGGCGGGCGCGCGGGCGCTAGCGCCGTTACCCGATCGTGATAAAAGAGCATCAATGCCGCGACCAAGCCGCTCGCGATGAACGCATTCGCGATCAAATCCACGAGCATGCCCCACGGCTGAATCCCCAATTCCTCCCAGATCACGCCAAAGCCGGCTTGAATCAGATAGGAAACAAAAACGAGTCCGAGCGCGGACGAAAAATTAAAACGGAAAATGGCGATGCTGTGCGCAATTGCCTCAATGGCATTCGCGCCGCTCACAAAAATCGCAGGGAGCGCGAAGGAAAGATACAGCATTACCCACAAGATCAGCAGAAACACGAGCAGAACAAGAAAAGATCCAATCGCCGGATTCGCCGGCGCGACCCATGCGGCGAGAAGCATAACGGGAACGGTCAGCATTCCGCCGAACGCAAGGAGGAGCGCGAGCAACGCGACAAAATTGAGATAGGAGTGCACGACCGGCTTGGTGTGAACGCGCACGCCGCGCGTCAGCCCTTCCCAATAGAGCGCGACCAAAAAAAATCCCGCCAACGTCAGCGCGAGGATCCAAACCAAAAAACTAGGCGCATCGGAAATCAAAAGCGCGGGGGGCGGCGCGGACGCCGGATCCACTGCATTGGATTGCACCGTCAAAACGCCCGGCATTGCGACACCGAGAAATTCCAGCATGTTGAAATGGTCGCCGCTGGTTTCCAATGTTTTCCGAAATAAATCAAAGCCGTCGCTGCTGTCGATGCCGTCGATGCTCGGCGTGGCAGTGACCGGCAGATTGATCGAATTCAAAACGAGTTGAAACACGGGACGCGCGCTAATCTGGGGACCCAGCCACAGGAACACATTCAACGCGATCGGAATCGCAACGATCCACCAGCGGCGCAACACGAGTGCAAAGCCCGCCGACAGCGCATCGATCACACCCATACGTTTAGTTTCGGTTTGCATCCGGCGCATTATAGCAGAACGAACAACGCGGGTCAAATGATTTTTTGAATTTTGGTTTCCGACAATTTGCGCGCGTTGTGAAAAGTGTTATAATCTTCCTACCAAACGGTCGGTAGATTCTGACCGCGCGGCGGGAGAGCCGACGATGAGCAAGCGCGCCTCGCGCGAAACCGAGAACGCCCAGAACCATTTGAAAGAAGACGAGATCTTTACGGAAGCCGTCCGCATTTTCAAGCAAAAAGGTTATCACGCGACCTCCGTGCGCGAGATTGCCGACGCGGTTGGCTTGCAAAAAGGCAGTCTCTATCATTATCTCTCCAGCAAAGAGGATCTCTTATTTCGCATCTTTGAACGCGGCAGCGGTGCGCTGACGCAGCAGCTCGAAGAAATTCTCGCGGCGGACGATTCCGCCGCAAACAAATTGCATCGCGGCATCGAGGCGCATCTCAACGAACTGTGCGATCAATTGGATATTTTTACCGTCTACCTCACCGAGCGGCGCGCGCTCTCGGGCAAACATCATGCCAAAGTCCGCGCCGAAGGCGAACGGCACGCCGAGTTGCTGGAAAAAATAATTGCGCAAGGCATTCGGCGCGGCGAGTTCCGCCGCATGGATGCCAAAATGGCGGCGCACGCCATCTTGGGAATGTGCAATTGGCTGCATCAATGGTATTCGCCGAACGGGCGGCTCGAACCACAAGAGATCGCGCGCGTCTTTGCGGATTTGGTGGTGCACGGCTTGCAAGCGCGCACTGAATAATTTCACTTCAAGGAGAATCGCATGGCAATTCTATCCGCCGGCGCGCCCGCGCCGACGTTCAAAGGCATCAACTTGACCGGTCCGGAAATCAATTTGGAAAACTATAAAGGCAAAAAAGCCGTCGCGCTGGTGTTCGCCACCGATCGCGTCGATCCCGCGCAGACGCAAGCGGTCAAGGCGCTCTATCTCAAGCACCGCGAGAAGATCGAACTCATCACCGTCTCGCGCAAAGTGCCCAGCATCGCGATGGCAAAAACATTTCTGCAATCGATGGGCGTAAACTTTCCCACGCTGTACGATCCCGCGCAGGGCGTGTACAAAGCTTACGGGGTCGAAAACCCGGTCGCGATCTTTATCATTGACCTCGCCGGCAATATTGTGTTTTCCGCGCAAGCCGAACCGACAAAAGTGGATTTGAAAGCATTGGAAGACGCGATTGCCGCGCACGCGCAATAGGCAACTCCCCTGTTGCAGGTCAAGTTCCCTTCGTACCTTGCGACTTGCGACCTGACACTTGCGACCTGAATCTTATGACCCAACCCCTCGCCGGAATTCGCATCCTTGATCTTTCGCGTCTGCTGCCCGGACCCTACGCGACGATGCTCCTCGCCGATTTGGGCGCGGAGGTGATCAAAATCGAAACGCCGGTCTTTGGCGACTATATGCGGCTCATCCCGCCCTTTATCACCCATCCGCAAACCGGCGAGAAAATTAGCGCGGCGTATCTGATGGTCAACCGCAACAAGAAAAGCGTCGCGCTGAATTTCCGGAACACGCGCGGTAAAGAAATTTTCTTTCAACTCGCGCGCGACGCGGACGTGATTATCGAATCGTATCGCCCGGGCGCGGTCGCGCGGTGGGGCGTGGGCTATGACACGGTGCGCGCGATCAATCCGGGCATCGTGTATTGTTCATTGAGCGGATACGGGCAGAGCGGACCGTACGCGTATCGCGCCGGACACGATTTGAATTACATTGCGCTGACCGGCTTGCTCGCCGCGAATGGACACGCGGACCAAGCGCCGGTGCCGCCGGCGGTGCAGATCGCGGACCTCGCCGGCGGAATGCTCGCGTCGATTTCAATTCTCGCCGCGCTGGTGGGCAGAGGAAAAACCGGCGAGGGAAAATATTTGGATGTGAGTCTGTTTGACGGCGCGCTGTCGTGGACGGGGACGGTTATTGGCGGGTCGTACGCCGCCGGCACCAAGATCGAGCGCGGCAAATTGCAATTGAACGGCGGCATGGCGTGCTATAACGTCTACGAAACGCAGGACGGCGAGCATATCACGCTCGGCGCGATTGAGCCGCATTTCTGGAGCGCGTTTTGCAAGACGATCGGCCGCGAAGATTTGAGCAATCGCCCCTACGATTATGAACCGATTGCGGAGGTCGCGGCGATTTTCAAAACGAGAACGCGCGCGGAATGGCTGACGCGGTTTGAGGCGATTGACGCGTGCATCGAGCCGGTGCGCGACTTTGGCGACGTGTTCACCGATCCGCACGTGCGGCATCGCGGTTTGATCGCGGAAATCGAAACGCCCGGCTTGGGCAAGATTCCGCAGATCGGATCGGTGTTCGTGTTTGCCGCGAATCATTATGCGCCGCCGCCGCGTCTGGGCGAGCATACGCGCGAGGTGTTGGGAAGATTGGAGATTAGAGATTTGGAGATTGAGAAATTGGAGAAGGCGGGGGTGATAAAAACACGGAACTGAGGAAACTATTGGGAAGCGGAATGGTCGTCATGGTGGTTGGGGTTTTCGGTTAAAAGTCCTTCGTTGGAAGCCGCAGTGAGTAGATCCTCATCGGCAGTGACAAAAGTGATGCCGGGAAGTTTGTTTTCGAGCAGCGACTTGTTCAACGAGAGCGCAGACGCGAGTTGAACGGCATCGCAGCCGCGCAGTTTTTGACGACGAGTAAGTTGGATGGCTTGCTCAATCACCAGATTGTCAATCGAGATTTGTCTGAACCTATCGCGCGCATCAATCAGAAGATCTGCTAACGCGCGTTCGAACTTCTCGTCACTAATTGCGTTCGCGCGGTGTTTGCCAGAGAGCGCAGCGGCAACCTCGACCAAGCCGATTTGCGCGATAGCAATCGCGTTTTCATCGGAACTGCATAGGGCTTCGGTCCAAGCCGTGCCGGTTTCTTGGGTGTAACGTTTCACCAATGCGCTGCTGTCGAAAAAGTAGACAGACGGTGGTTGATCGGCTGTCAAAGCTTGCCTCTCTGTTCGATGATCATTTCACTCAGGGGCTTGCCGGGAATCTTTAACGGCGGCTGCCGCTTGTAATTGTGTGGAATCTTGACCAGCGAAGTCAAATCCAGATTCTGAATCAACCCGGTGGATTCTAACGCCCTGATCGTGCGGGCGCGCAGGTCATCGGCTGACTCTTTGTCCGCCTCAATCTGCGAGAGACCGCGTTCCAAAATCTGAGACAATTGGTCGCGATGGGTCTCCAAGCGTTCCGCCAATTTATCCGAGATTTCAATTGTAATTGTGCTCATTGCCACCTCACTGCCAGAATTCTAGCACGGCGCCATACCGTTGTCAAAGTCAATTCCAACTCAGGAGGTTTTTCCATGGTCGGTTTTGAACTCAATGAAGAACAAAAGCAGTTTCAAGAACTCACGCATGAATTTGCGGAAAAAGAAATGCGGCCGGTCGCCGCGCATTACGACGAGACGGAAGAATTTCCGTGGCCCGTGGTGCAAAAAGCCGGCGACCTGGGACTGTTAACCTACGGCATTCCGGAAGAGTACGGCGGCGCGGGCGTGAACAGCGTTCTGACCTCGGTCATTATCGGCGAGGAACTCGCCCGGGGCTGCGCCGGGATGGCAAGCGCGATGGGCGCGGTGATGTTGGGCGCGTCGCCGATTCTGCTTTCCGCGAACGAGGCGCAAAAGAAAAAATATTTGCCGATGCTGACGCAAAACAAAAAAGACAGCCACCCGGCGTTGAGCGCCTTTGCGCTCACCGAGCCGGAAGCCGGCAGTGACGTTGCATCGCTCAAGGCGAGCGCGAAAAAAGTTTCCGGCGGGTATCTTTTGAACGGCACCAAACATTTCATTACGAACGGCGGCATCGCGGACGTGTACACCGTTTTCGCGACGCACGATCCGACCCTCGGCGCGGATGGCATTGACGCGTTCATCGTCGAAGGCGGCTGGAAAGGCGTCACGCCCGGCAAGAAAGAACGCAAGATGGGCATTCGCGCGTCGCATACCGCGCAGGTGCATTTCGAAGACGTGTTTGTGC
Source organism: Chloroflexota bacterium (assembly GCA_016199405.1). GTDB lineage: Bacteria > Chloroflexota > Anaerolineae > UBA4142 > UBA4142 > JACQGS01. The sequence continues at coordinate 5,725 of JACQGS010000132.1, forward strand.
CGGCAGAAAATCGGATCGGCGAAGAGGGCGAAGGATTTCTCGTCGCGATGAAGACGCTGGAGCATTCCCGGCCCGGAGTCGCCTCGAGCGCGTTGGGCGTGGCGCGCGCGGCGTTCGAGTTCGCGCTGCAGTACAGTCTCGAGCGCAAACAGTTTGGGCGCGCGATCGCCAAACAGCAAGCCATTGGGTTTATGCTCGCGGATATGGCGACCGAAATCGACGCGGCGCGGTTGTTGACCTGGCGTTCGGCGTGGCTGCTCGATCAAGGCCAGCCGGCGAATATGGAAGCGTCAATGGCAAAGCGTTTCGCCGGCGACACGGCGATGAAGGTCGCGACTGACGCGGTGCAGATCGTCGGCGGCGCGGGTTATATGCGCGATCTGCCAGTCGAAAAATATATGCGCGACGCCAAGATCAT
>JACQGS010000139.1 GCA_016199405.1 Chloroflexota bacterium
AGACATGGGAGGACCTCCAAAGTAGTGTCCTTCCCATTCTAACAGAGAATAGGTGACAATTCTCACCTACTGTTATGTGACAGAGCGGTTAACGTCGTTCGCGGCAAACACAGCGGAGTTGAAGCGGCGATCTCCCAGTTCTTGGTAAAGCCAGGACTTGTTGAAGAAGAGTTCAAAGATATCTATACACGATTGATGAAGGGTAGAATCGTTACCGACTATGGCGGTGAGCGCGACGAACGCGGCGTGCCCGAGTTCAAGAAATTATCCGATAATGAAATGAATCAGATGCTCGCGGATGCCGAACGATTCATCGCGCGGATGGAGCAATTCTTGCGCGAGCGCGGCGCGATTGAGTAATCGGATTGGGGGTCTCTGGATGCCTTTTGTTACAATAGACGATAAAAAAATCGAAATTCCCGCCGGCACGCTCGTCGTCGAAGCCGCGAAAAAGATCGGCAACGCGATTCCGGTTTTTTGCTATCATCCCAAACTCGCGCCGGTCGGGATGTGCCGAATGTGTTTGGTCGAGATCGGCACGCCGCGGCGCGGCAAAGATGGGCAAATCGAAAAAGACGCGAGCGGCAACGATGTGATCGCGTGGTTGCCGAAACTGCAAACCGCGTGCACGACGGTTGTGTCGGATGGAATGGTCGTGCGAACCGCGACGCTGCAAGTTACCGACGCGCGGCGCGGCGTCGTCGAATTTTTGCTGACGAGCCACCCGCTCGATTGCCCGGTCTGCGACAAGGGCGGCGAATGCCCGCTCCAAAATGTGACGATGGCGTATGGTCCCGGCAATTCGCGTTTTCCGGCGGAACTAAAATTCCACAACGAAAAACGCGTGCCGCTCGGCGATTTGATTATGCTCGACCGCGAGCGTTGCATTCAATGCGCGCGCTGTATTCGCTTTCAAGACGAAATCGCCGGCGAGCCCGCGCTCGGTTTCAACGCGCGCGGGCGCGGGATGGAAATCGTCGCGCTCGGCGACCCGCCGTTCAATTCTAAATTTAGCGGCAACACGATTGACATTTGTCCGGTCGGCGCGCTCACCTCACGCGATTTTCGACTCACTGCGCGCGTGTGGGAAGTGAACGACGCGCCGAGCGTGTGCGCGCATTGCTCGGTCGGCTGCAACATTTCGATTAGCGAACGCGATCATCAAATCAAGCGCATCACGCCGCGCGAGAACGAAGCAGTCAATGAGATTTGGATTTGCGACAAGGGACGTTTCGCGCATCACTTTACAACCGCGCCTGATCGTTTGACGACGCCAATGCTGCGCGATGAAACGGGCTGGCACAAGGTGTCGTGGTTCGACGCGTCCGCGACGATGGCGACGCGGTTCAATGAAATCAAATCGCAATTCGGCGTGAACGCACTCGGCGGCATCGCCGGCGATCGCGTCCCGAACGAAGACTTGTATCTCTTTCAAAAATTTTTCCGCGACGTGATCGGCTCGCCGCATCTCGATCATCGCGTTGGCTGGAGCGCGGCAAACGCCGGCGCGGGTTTGGTGCGGCAGTTCGGCGCGGGCGTTGAAACGAATCTCGGCGCGCTCGATAAAAACGTCGCGGTGCTTGTGCTGGGCGCGGATGTCGAAGAGGAACAGCCGGTGCTGCGTTTGCGGTTGTCGGCGAGCGCGAAACGCGGCGCGCATTTGATCGTCGCGAATCCGCGCGTGACGAAACTCGCGGAACATGCCAAGCAATCGATTGTCTACAGTTTGGGAAGCGAAGTATATTTCTTGCTTGGAATGCTCCGCGCGGTGGCGGAAGAGAGATTGGATGCTCCGCATAGAGATTGGATGGCGGCACGGGTCGGAAGATTTGAAGAGACTAAGAAAGAGATTGAGAGATTTACGGTTGAGCAATATGCCGAGTTGTGTCACGTCAAGCCAGAAAAAATTCGCGCTGCCGCGCGCGCGTTCGCGCAAGCGCCCGACGCGCTGATTCTGTTTGGACGCGAAGCGATGCACACGCTGCAGCGCGACGCGGCGGTTGAATCGCTCATCGCCGCGCTGTTGCTCGTGACCGGGCATGTCGGCAGAAAGAATAACGGCGCCATCGCGCTTTATCCGCACAACAACTCGACCGGCGCGATTGATATGGGAATTTTGCCGGATCGCGCGGCGGGACGCGTCGAGGCGAAAGCCAAAGGATTTAGCGCGGCGGAATTGACAAACGCGAAAACCAAAGCAGTCTGGGTGATGGGCGCAGACCCCGCCGCGCATGGAAAATTCAGCAAGCCGAATTTTCTCGTCGTGTCGGAATTATTTATGACCGAGACGGCGAAACTCGCGGATGTGGTTTTGCCGGCGCAATCGTTCGCGGAACGCGACGGGACGTTCACGAACACCGAACGCCGCGTGCAATTATTCCGTGCGGCAATCAAGCCACTCGGCGACGCGAAGCCGGATTGGTGGACGATTCAAGAACTCGCGAATCATTTGGGCGCGCGGTGGGATTATCGCGGCGCAAAAGAAATCATGGACGAGATTGCCGCGCGCGTGCCACTCTATGCCGGCATGACGCACGAAAAACTCGCGGCGAATGTGACGCAGCCGCGCGCACCGTACGGGCAGGGCAATCCGAGCGACTCGCCGACGGAAATCGCGATGGGCGAATTAGAAGGCATGGTGAGTGGGATCGCGTGGAAGAGCATCGCGGAGAGTGACGCGGGGGCGAAGTTTGAATTACAAATTCCAAGTCCCAAGTTCCAAGTCCCAAGCCCGCAGTCGTCCGTGGACAATCATCAGTTTGTTTTGGCAGTGTCGCGCGCGCTGTACGACAAAGGAACGTTGGTGAGCAAGACAAAAATTGTTCAGCCGCGCGTACTCGCGCCGAGAATCGAAATCAATTCGCTCGACGCGGAAGAGTTGGGAATTGAAAATGGTGCGCGGGTGCGCGTGTCGTTTGAAGCGCGCGCGCTGGAACTGATCGCGCATGTTGATGGGCACGTGCCGCCGGGTACGGTTTTGATCGCGCAAAATTTGGATGGGACCGCGAATTTGCCGATGGGCGCGTTGGTGAAAGTGGAAAGAACGTAGGGAGGGCGTATGTCTACAGTGAAAGTTGAATTACCCAGAGATCTATTGCAAGCGGCGAATGTTCCCTCGCGGAAAGCAGCGCGTGAAGTGAAAAAAATTATGGTGCTCTATATGTACGCGCGTGGCGGAATCTCGCTTGCCAAAGCGTCGGAATGGCTGGGAATTTCGCAGTGGGAATTTCTTGAGTTGAATCGCGAGTGGGGCTTGCCGATGCACTATGGGGTTGAAGAGTTCCGTGAAGATAATGTAACACTGCGAACCCTACCATGATTGTCGGTGATGACTTGTACGCGGAAATGCTGAAGGATTAGTATGGCATTACCCAACATCGGCGCGTTATTCCAAGGCATGGCCGTGACGTTGCGCGAAATGTTCGCCAAGCCGGTCACGCTTCAATACCCCGAAGTGCGCCAGCCGGTCGCGCCGCGTTTTCGCGGGCGGCACGAATTGAAACGGCACGCCGACGGCTTGGAAAAGTGCATCGGCTGTTCGTTGTGCGCGGCGGCATGTCCCGCCGACGCGATCTATGTGGAACCGGCGGAGCAAACCGACGCGGCGCGTTATTCGCCGGGCGAACGCTACGCCGCGCGCTATGAAATTAATTTATTGCGCTGCATCTTTTGCGGCTTTTGCGAAGAAGCGTGCCCGACCGGCGCGATTATCTTGGAACACAATTACGAACTCTCGTACTATGATCGACGCAGCGCGATTATCACGAAAGACAAATTGCTCGTGCCCGCGCCCGCGCCGGATCAATCCACGCCGCGCGCACTGCGCGATCCCGGCAATTTGTACGCCGCGATTCCGCCGGTGAAGGGTGGAGTGGAGTAGACGTCACTCCCACGCGCCGCAACGCGGTGGCGTGGGAGCCACCGCAATCTGATTGGAGTCCCCCATGCCCGAATTTTTTTGTCCCCCCAATATTTTTTGCCGCCCCACGTTTTGGAATATCGCCGAACCGTTTCAGTTTTTAATTTATGCCGCGGGCGCGCTCGCGGTCTTGGTTTTCTTCCTCGGCTTTCTCCAACACATTCGCGTTTGGCGGCGCGGCAAAGGCAAGTTTGATTTCAAACCCTTTTTCAAACGCGCGCTGAATTTTTTGCAATTCGGCGTCGCGACGCGCAAGGTCGTGCTCGATAAGCCGATCGGCATCATGCATTTCAACGTGATGTGGGGCATCATCATTTTGTTTATCGGCACCGCGCTCGCGACGATAGATTGGGACGTGACGCGGCTCTTCTTTAGTTTTCGGATCCTGCAAGGCGATTTCTATCTCGTCTACAAATTTATTCTAGATTTATTCGGCGCGCTCGCGTTCATCGGCTTGACGGTTTTCGCGATCAATCGCTATGCGCGCAAACCCAAACGGCTCAACGGACACAGCGGCGCGCGTTTCGCCGACGACGATTTGTGGACGCTCGGCGCGTTTTGGATTTTGATTCTCACCGGCTTTTTGCTCGAATCACTGCGCATCGCCGGGATGTCGCTCGAATGGGCGCGCGAAGGCAAAGGCGCGCTGACGCCGGCGCAAGTTTCGTTCATCGGTAGCGTGATCGCGCAAATTTGGATTCCGCTCGGCGAAGAAAATATTCGCGCCGCGCACATCGGCATTTGGCTTTTTCACGGCGGCTTGACGATTGCGTGGATCTGCGCGATCCCATTCACGAAAACGTTTCATATATTTTCGAGTTCGATCAACACGTTTTTCAAGAAACTCGAACCGCGCGGCGCGATCCCGGCGATTTTGAATATTGAAGAGCAAGAATCATTCGGCGTCGGCGCGTTCGCGGAATTTACGTGGAAGC